>JALUWH010000068.1 GCA_027019685.1 Ghiorsea sp.
ACCACATCCAATTCTGTTTCCAAGCCTTTGGCTTCTTCCACAGTAATCACGCCTTCTTTACCTACTTTTTCCATTGCATCAGCAATGATTTTACCAATTTCAGCATCACCATTGGCAGAAATAGTACCTACTTGTGCTACTTCTTCTTGGTTTGTCACTGGGTTTGATAGGTTAGCAAGTTCTGCTGTTAACGCTGCTACTGCTTGGTCGATACCACGTTGCAAGTCCATTGGGTTCATGCCAGCTGCAACGGCTTTGTTGCCTTCTTTGGCAATGGCTTGCGCCAATACTGTTGCAGTGGTTGTGCCATCGCCTGCGATGTCGGCAGTTTTAGACGCTACTTCTTTCACCATTTGTGCGCCCATATTTTCAAACTTGTCTTCTAGCTCGATTTCTTTAGCTACAGACACACCATCTTTGGTGATGGTTGGTGCGCCCCAAGATTTATCAAGCACAACATTACGACCTTTGGGACCTAATGTTACTTTTACTGCGTTTGCTAATTTATCAACGCCTGCAAGCATTTTAGCGCGAGCTTCGTCTCCGAATTGAATTTCCTTAGCCATGTTTAAAACTCCTTAAATTATTAAATGAAATTGATTGTTTTTAAGTTTAAGCGATAACGCCAAGAATGTCGTCTTCACGCATCAAGAGAAGTGTTTCACCATCAATCTTGATTTCGGTGCCGGCGTAAGTTGAGAAGATAACAGTATCGCCTTCTTTAACGTCCAATGCGCGAAGGTCGCCATTATCCAATAGTTTGCCTTTACCAACAGCGATGATTTCGCCTTGTAATGGTTTTTCTTTTGCTGCGTCAGGGATAATGATGCCGCCTGCAGTCTTTTCTTCTTCAGCTAAGCGACGAACGATAACACGATCGTGTAATGGGCGAATGTTTGCCATTTTGTTTCTCCTTCTTTAAGAATCTTAAAAGTAAGTTCTATATAAGAACGCGAAATCAGGAATTCAACCCCTTAGATGATTTTTTTATGCTGCTATGTTAAACTTTAAAGAAACGTAAGCGGTTGGCATTAGAGACCACTGTTACAGATGACATCGCCATAGCTGCACCTGCAAGCATGGGGTTGAGTAAAATACCCATAGGCATAAATAAAATGCCTGCGGCAACAGGGATGGCTAAGGTATTATAAATAAATGCACCGAGTAGGTTTTGTTTGATGTTGGTCAAGGTGGCTGATGAAATACGAATGGCATCGGGTATGGCTGTAAGGCTAGAGCGCATTAATACAACGTCTGCACTTTCAATCGCAATATCCGAACCATGGGCAATGGCAAAGCCAACATTAGCACGAGCCAAAGCTGCGGCATCATTAATTCCATCGCCCACCATGGCTACGACTTCCCCTTTTTCTTGAAGTTTTGCGATTACATTGTCTTTATCATCGGGTTTGACTTCGGCAGTGACATCATCAATGCCCACTTCTTTTGCAACTGCCAAGGCGGTTTGTTTGTGGTCACCCGTAAGCATTTGTACTTTTAAGCCTAAAGTATGCAAAGCGGCAATTGCTGCTTTGGCATCAGGTTTGATGGGGTCAGCAATGGCGAGAATAGCGATGATTTGATTGTCTTTGGCTAGAAAAACGGGGGTTTTAGCTTGTTTTGCTAAGTTTTTACTAAGTTTTTGCCAGTTTTTATCCGATTTTACATTGTTTTCGTGTAAAAAAGTATCGTTGCCAATCAAAATGTTCGCACCATCCACGCTTGCCGATACGCCGCCACCAAAGCTGGCTGCAAAGTTTTCAGCGTCAGTAATAGTTAAACCTTTGTGTTCAGCCGCTTGAACAATGGCTTTGCCCAATGGGTGTTCTGAACCTTTTTCTACGGCTGCGGCAAATATCAAAGCATCATCTTCACTGATTGATTCTGTGATAATATCAGTGACTTGGGGTTTGCCTTGGGTAATTGTGCCCGTTTTATCTAATACTACTGTGGTTAAGTGGGATGCACGTTCTAGCGCTTCACCTTTGCGAATAAGAATACCGTACTCAGCCGCTTTGCCTATGCCAACAATCATAGAAATGGGGGTTGCCAAACCTAGTGCACATGGGCAGGCAATGAGTAAAATACTCATGCTGGTTACCAATGCTAAGGTTATATTATCCATATATAACCACCAAAACAGACCTGTAGATAAAGCGACAAATAAAACGATAGGCACAAAAACGGATGCAACCTTATCCACCAAGCGTGCAATATCAGGCTTAGCGCTTTGGGCACGACGCACGGTTTCAATGATTTGGGCAAGCGTGGTTTCAGCACCAATGCGTGTAGCTGTGTATAAAAAAGTACCACTGTCGTTCATAGTGCCTGCAATCACTTCATCACCTTGGGCTTTGGATACAGGCATAGGCTCGCCTGTGAGCATAGATTCATCGATAAAAGATGCACCTTCAATGATATTGCCATCCACGGGGATTTTCTCGCCAGGGCGTACGCGCACCACATCACCAATAGCTACTTCTTCAATAGGAATGTCAACCTCTTTACCACCTCGTATAACACGCGCAGTTTTTGCTTGTAAAGACAACAGTTTTTCAATGGCTTGGTTGGTTTTGCCGCGTGCCCGTGCTTCTAAAACATGTCCGATATTCACCAAGGCAATGACAATTAAGGCAGCTTCAAAATAGACATGGCGGCTGGCTTCAGGGATAAAACTTGGAAATGCAACAACAGCCATGGAATATAACCATGCAACCCCTGTGCCCATGGCAACCAGCGTATCCATACTTGTATTTTTATGCTTTAAACCATTCCAAGCACCTTGGAAATAATGGGAACCTGAATATGCCATTACACCAAGTGTTGCTACAGTAATGAATAACCAAAAACCTTGCGCATCAAGGTTGGGCAATAATCCCAACATGTTTGCTGCCATTAGTGGGAAACCAGTGAGTATGGCTAGGGCACTTTGTTTGATGCGATATTGAAGGTGTGCCGCTTCGGCTTCATGTTTCTTGGATTCATCATCAGCGGATACCAACACTTTGGCGTGATATGAGCCTGCTGATTCAATGGCATCAATGATGTTGGCTTCGATTGTTCCCGAAGCGTCAGGGCGAGCTTCAATGCGTGCAGTTCTATCGACCAAATTGATATTGGCACTCACAATACCATCCACAGCATCAAGCTTTTTCTCGATTTTCCCTACACATGATGCGCAGCCCATGCCTTCAATTGATAAGCGTATTTCTTGGTTTTTCATGCTATTTGTCTGACCTCATTCCATAGAACTGGATAAAATGTACTCGT
>JALUWH010000069.1 GCA_027019685.1 Ghiorsea sp.
TTGAATACCACCCAATTTGGGCATCACAACATCAACCATGACCAAAGCAATATCTTGATAATGCTCTTTAAAAATACTTAATGCTTGCTCACCATCACTTGCCTGAAATACCCTATAACCCATTGTTTCTAACACCTCGGATGTAGCTTGACGCACCTCAACTTCATCATCTGCCAATAAAATAACTTCACCCTTTGCTGCTGTCATCTGCATGGCTGGTTCTATACTCTTTTTATCTTGGCTAGACTTGATAAGTGGTAAATAAACATGAAAAGACGCTCCTTCACCTTGTTTGCTTTCCACCTCGATAACACCATGATGACTCTGAATTGCACCATAGACCATCGACAGCCCCAAGCCTGTACCCTTATCAACGTCTTTGGTTGTAAAAAATGGGTCAAAAATATGTTCTACATCTTCTTCAGCAATACCGTAACCATTGTCTTGCACACATAAGTGAACCAATACATCAACATCAATAAACCCATGTTTTTGTTTGAAGCTTTCACTTGGTGCATATGTATGCAGTGTCACTGTAATCGTTGGTTCAGGCAAACCTTCTACTGCATCACGAGCATTATTTAACAAATTCATTAACACCTGCTGTAGCTGGCTAGAATCTGCATAAACCATCATAGGTTCATCTTCAATGTCATGTTTCACATAAATATTCTCAGGAATCGTTACTTTTGCCAAATGTAATGACTCTTGTACAAAAACTCGCATAGAAAGCGCTTTCTTTTGCACCACACCTTTGCGTGAAAAGCTTAATAATTGTGCAATCATCGTAGCTGCTTTATCACTTAACCCTTCAATTCGCTCAACTTTCGCAACAGCCGCAGGTGCATTCCCCTGCAACATACTTCTTTTTGCCAAATACATATTACCTATCATTGCAGCTAAAATATTATTAAAATCATGGGCAATCCCACCAACCAAGGTGCCAATAGCTTCCATTTTTTGTGCTTGATGAAATTGTGCCTCTAAATCTTTGATACCCGTAATATCACGTGAAATACCAATCAAACCAAGCAATTCCCCTTGTGCATTACGATAGGGTGATTTGAGAGTATCAAACAGCCCTTTACGCCCATCAGGATAAGCCACCCAAATCTCACTTCTTAAACTCTCACCTTGTGTAAATATACGTTTATCATGCTCGATAAACTGTTTGGCTTGAGCTGATTCAAAGAAATCAAGGTCTGTGCACCCAATAACATCAGCTTCCGAAGCTTTGCCTACCAAAGTACAAAAGGCAGGATTACAACCAAGGTATACACTCTTGGTATCCTTTAAAAAAACAAGGTCAGGCACCGACTCTAAAATATTACTCAATAAAATATTGGTTTGTTTCAAGCTGGATTGTGAGCTACGCAATGCCTCATACATGGATGATAATGACGCAGCCAAACGAACAATCTCTTTCGTACCTTGGACTTCTAATGTTGCTTCAGATTTGCCTTGCTCAATATCTCGAATAAAACGCATACTGGCAGCCAATGGTTGAGTGACTAGCTTTCTTAAAAAGACAAAAAACAACAAGGCAATCAACGCCAACACGCCAGCAAAGTCAATCAATTGTCGCTGTTGTTTTTGCTCCAGTATCGTAGCTTGTTTTTGAAAGGTAAATTTACCAATCATCAAACCTTGCCCAAGGTTTTGATCTTGGAAAGATGCCGACATATCTATCGGATAATAGAGGTAACCTTCCGCATTTTCTGTATCGAGATAGGATAATATCTTATGGTTTTCCAAAGCTTGGCTAAAACTTAAATACTTAAACTCAGGAATCACATCTTGCGCCCGTTTACCCAACCATGCATAACGCGTTGAATTCATGACTTTCCCAGATTTATCCACGACACTGAGGTGTACCAATGTTTCACTGGCAGCCGCAACCGCCACAAAACGCTGGGCTGATTGCATATCGCCTCGCCGCAAATCTCGCACAACCTCTAAAGATAGATTGGAAAGCTGCTCTTGAAACAAACGTTGATTCATCTCTGCCAATTGCTGTTGTGCACCTACATATAAAGATGAAATCACAAACCACCCCACAGGAAAAACCAGCAAGATAAACAGAAAAGAAACAACCTGACTCAAACTAAATCTTTGCAACATTATAATTTTACACGCATCACAAAAGATTTATCTTGAATATGAGAAAATGATATTTCTCTATGCAACATACCTTTCTTCTTCATAAAAGAATATACTTCATGCGTATGGCGCTCAAATTTAGACGGCGCGCCTGAAAAGTAAGTAATATTTTCCACTAAACTGGGTAAAATTAAGTCTTGATATGTTTGCTGTAAATGATGGGGAGTCATTTGTAAACGAGATGCCATCATCTGCATGCTTTTCTCTGAATATTGTGTCATATACGAACGAGCCTTAGCATAAGCCTGCACCAGTTGAAAAATATTCTCGCTTTGTTTCTCCACCTGATCCCTACGTACCGCCAATACATCAACAATTAAATCAGAAGCTTCACTGCTATCAAATAAAACATGTGCCCCATGTTGCTCAAGTCTGCTTTTGATTGGTTCAAAGGTAACCACCGCATCAACTTGACCACGCATATATGCTTCTTCCTGTTCATCTACAGGCAAATACACAACTTCCACATCATCATCTTCAAGCTTCGCCTGATTTAAAGCAGCATGAAACAACAGTGCGCCAACACCAGTCGTCTCTACACCCACGCGATGATGTCGGATATCTACCAAGTTTTTTAATGTGGGATTAGCCAGTAAAACATCTGCACCATTTGAAAAATCAAATACCAATACAATTGTAAGCTCTGTGCCTAAACTGATAACATTGAGTGCTTCATCCAAGGTTAAAGCAGCAGCATCCAAACGCCCCGTACGAAGTAAGGCTATAGACTCCGTATTTGAAGGCAATTCAACCAGCTTCACCTGCTTTTGCGGCAGGTAGCCCAAGTCTCTCGCTAAAACAAGTGGCTCATAACCTGGCCATTGATTCACACCTACTTTCAATAACTCAGGCGGCTCAATTGTGCAAGTGGTCAACAAAAACAGTGGTATAAAAGCCAAAAACTTTGCGTATGCAAAATGTTTCATTAGCCCTCCCTACCCAAAACGCAATCATGATATGATAAACCCAACGAAACAATGAAGCAACCGTATGCTACGTCAGGAAAATCAATACTTACATCAGTTCCTCACGAATGACTTGGCATAGCTGCTCAATAGTGAAAGGCTTTTGTAACCTGCGTATTGAATCAAGTTCTTTCGCATCTTGGGTTAACCAGCGTCCTGTTGTGCCATCCTTTTCATAAGCTGTGGCAAAAAATATTTTGGCTTGTTTGTCCATCATTAAAATATGCTGTGCAGCTTTCACACCATCCATATTCGGCATCATACTATCCATCATCACCAAATCGATTTGCTCTTTCTTTTGTGCATAAATCTTAATCGCCTCAAGCCCATCTTCAGCTAAAAGAACCTTATAATTCAAGTTTTCCAATGCGCTTTGATGTGCCAAACGTAATGCCCTGTCATCATCAACAATGAGTATCGTTTCCGCATTGCCCGTTAAACCTTGGAAATGCACATCTTGTTTTTGCTTCTCCTGAGCGCTCAATTCTAAGGGCAAATAGATATGAAAAGATGTGCCCTGCTTGGGAGTGCTTTCCACCTCTATCATACCCCCATGTGACTTAATCGCCCCATAACACATAGCTAAACCCAAGCCTGTGCCTTTACCTTGTTCCTTTGTCGTAAAAAATGGTTCAAAAACATGTACCAAATTTTGTTGCGATATGCCTTCCCCATTATCACAAAAGCATAAATACAACCACTTACCTTCTAAATCGGGGTGTTTCTCACGCAATTGCTTTGCTTCGTCTAAAGGTTTGAGTATCACTCTAACCTCTGGTTCTTGGGTGGTGGACAAAGCATCTTTGGCATTATTCAATAGATTTAATAAAACCTGCTGCAATTGTGTTGCACTACCACAAATAGGCAATGGAGATTTCGTCAAATCCTTTTCAATTTTAATTCGTGAAGACAAGGAAATTACACCTAACTTTAATGCTTCATTGATAAATGAAGCCATATCAAACATTTTCTTTTCTACATCATCTTTGCGCGCAAACGTTAATAGTTGTTTGCTCATATCAGATGCATGAAACACTAACTTTTCAACATCGTCGAGTTTATCTTGCGCCAATGTGTTCCCTTTAATCGCACGTTGAATCAAAAATAAGTTAGCACTAATACCCGACATCACATTACTAAAATCATGTGCTAAACCACCAACCAACGTGCCCAATGCTTCCATTTTTTGTGCTTGGAAAAACTTCTGCTCTGCCTCGCGTAAATGATTATCTGTTTTTTGATGTCGCTCTACTTCTCGCGCCAGCTTTTGATTGCTTTCTTTGAGTTCAACCGTTCTACTTTCAATTTCTTGCTCCAAATGCTCTAAGGTATGGTTAAGCTTTTCTCGCACAGCCAATAAACTTGCATTTTTTTCTTCTAGCTGTTTTTGCTGTGAGCTACGCAAAATCTCAAAAACCAAACCAACAAGCACATAAAACACGAAGGCCACGAAAAAGATTATCACTTCTTCTGCCTTATATGGTGTGTGTAAAATATCCAAATAATCCAAAGATTCGATGACCACCGCACCACACAAAAACAATGCAATCCACCATAAACCACGATAAATACCAGCAACGGCAAATATCATAAATGGGAAAAATGGAATCCAATAAATAGCTGTTTTTGCAATACCACCATCAATAAGAAAAAACCAAAAAAGGACACATGTGCCAGTCACCACTGCTATTTCTTTAAACCGTAGATTGGCAACCTTGAAAAAATCAAAATATGCCAAGGCATATAAAATAGCCAATACACCTTGAACAGCAGCCATACCATATTTCGCCAAAAAAAGGTGTACAAAAAAGAAAACACCTAAAATAACCATAGCAAGTCCCAACATAACTTGGGTTAATGTACGGTGGTATATTTGTTCCTTATGTCCATGTTTGAGGTGTTCCCCAAGGATGGAAAGTAATTTCATAGTCCCTCTATGCCTTAAAACTCAATCTATGTTTTTACTATAGTTGATGAGATTCAAACCAGCTAGTACCAATGCCAATATCGGCAATCAATGGCACATCAAGTGTCACAGCCGCTTCCATCACCGCTTTGATTAAAGCCGATACCTGTGCTACATCAGTTTCACTACATTCCACTATCAATTCATCATGCACCTGCATAATCAAACGTGCCTGAGGAAACTGCACTTTTAATTTCATTTGCAATTGAATCATAGCAACCTTAATAATATCCGCTGCCGAGCCTTGCAGTGGTGCATTAATCGCTGTGCGCTCAGCATAAGCTTTTTGCATACCGTTGCTGCTATTGATGTCAGGCACTTGCACCCTATGCCCTAACAACGTTTCTACATAACCCTGCGCACGGGCTTTTTCCAATGTTTCATCCATGAAATTTTGTACGGTTGGATATTGGGCAAAATATGCTTCAATAAACGCCTTGGCATCGCCGCGGCTCACACCCAATTGTTTCGCCAAGCCAAAAGCACTCATACCATACAAAATACCAAAGTTCACTGCTTTGGCTTGCCTACGCTGCTCACCCGTGACTTCTTCCAACGGGATTTGATTCACCGAAGCCGCAGTCGCAGCATGAATATCCAAACCATCAGCAAAGGCTTGTTTTAAGTTGGCATCCCCCGAAAAATGTGCCATCAAACGCAATTCAATTTGCGAATAATCAGCTGCAATCAATTGATTACCATCTTCTGCGACAAACGCTTTACGAATTTCCCGCCCTTCTTCCGAGCGAATAGGGATATTTTGTAAGTTAGGATTGGTTGAAGACAAGCGACCCGTGGTGGTTACGGCTTGATTGTATGAAGTGTGAATGCGCCCTGTTTTTTTGTTAATCATTTTCTGTAAGGCATCGGTATATGTTGATTTAAGCTTAGATAAACTACGCACTTCTAAAATCAAACGTGGCACTTCATGCTCTGCTGCCAGTTTTTCCAATACTTCTTGCCCTGTTGCCCACTGCCCAGACTTGGTTTTTTTACCACCTTCAATGCCTAATGTTTCAAACAGTAACACACCCAACTGTTTGGGTGATTGGATATTAAACTCTTGACCTGCTGCCTCGAAAATTTTGGTCTGTAGCGCATCAATGCGCTCACCAAACTTGGTTGAAAGTGTATGCAGTTGCGCCACATCAATGTATGCGCCATCCCACTCCATGTCCGCAAGCACAAAAGATAGAGGAAGCTCAATATCATCATGGCGTTTAATGTGTTCAGCTATTTTTTCTTTAAACTTATGGCAAAGTCTAAGCGTTACTTCCGCATCTTCTGCTGCATATTTCGCTGCTTCTTCAATGCCAATCAAATCAAAGGTGATTTGTTTGACCCCTTTGCCCGCAATGGATTCAAAGGAAACACATTCATGCCCCAAATATTTGAGCGCAAGTTTATCCATACTCACTGCTTGCCCAGCTTCCAAAACATACGCCATCAACATGGTATCATACTTCACACCAGTAAGCTTGATGCCTTCATTGCGCAAAATTTGTCTGTCATATTTATTATTTTGTAAACACTTGGGTTTGTTTTCATCTTCCAACGTAGGTTTTAAAGCTGCAAGCACTGTTTCTTTATCCAACTGTTTGGGTGCTTCGCTTAATAAATCAGCTCCCCTATGCGCCACAGGCACATAATAACCTACGCCAGCTTGCACAGAAAACGATAAACCTACCAAATCTGCATCATGAATATTTAAAGATGTGGTCTCCGTATCCACCGCAATAAGCTCCGCAGCATTTAACTCGCTCACCAAGCCTGCCAACTTGGCTTCATCATCAACAACAATGGTCGTTAATGGTTTTTGCTCAGCAAAGACTTCTTCTGCTTCACTGCTCTCATCATCAGACGAAGCTACAACAGATGCTGTCATCACTTCATCACCATCCAAGAACTCAGCTGTTAATCGTCTAAACTCTAATTCAGCAAATACTTTAGCCAGTGCCTCCCTGTTTGGTTTTTGCACTTTCAAATCATCTAAAGTTAAAGGAAGCGGCGTTTGTTCATCCAGTGCCACGAGGTCATATGACAATCGCGCATCGTCAGCAAATTCAATAAGATTTTCTCTGCGTTTATTCTGCTTAATTTCATGGGCATGACTTAAAATTCCTTCCAAATCGCCATAGGTATTAATCAGCTCTAATGCCGTCTTAGGGCCAATGCCTGGCACACCTGGAATATTATCCGCAGAATCCCCTGCAAGCGCTAATAAATCTTGGACTTTCGCAGGCTCAACACCCCAACGTTCTTTAACTTCATCAATGCCATATTCCTTGCGACGCATGGTGTCTAACATCCAAATCTTATCGCCAACCAACTGCATCAAATCTTTATCCGTCGATACAATGGTCACATCCCAACCTTTGGCTTCAGCTTGGCGAGCTAAAGTGGCAATCACATCATCCGCCTCGTAATTCTGCACACAGATGCGTGCAAAATTAAAAGCGTCGGTCACTTCATATACATAATCCCATTGTGCCGCCAAATCTTCAGGCATGGGTGGGCGATGCGCTTTGTATTCTGCATACATCTCATTACGAAACGTGCCGCCCTTGGGGTCAAATACCACGGCCACATGCGTTGGGCTTAAATCCTTGAGAATAGAGCGTACCATTTGAACATAACCAAACACAGCGTTGGTTGGCTGCCCTTTAGAGTTGCTTAAATTGTGTTTCACAGCGTGGAAAGCACGAAAAACATAGTTGGGGCCATCGATAAGAACTAAGTGCGGCATAAGCGATTCCTTACATGATAAAAAGTGTAGACATCATGAAGCTATATATACAATGGTCAATATTGTTTTCATACGCTACGGCTTTCAATCAATATTTACCCCCCTACAATACAACAGCCTTACTGTATAAAACGATATATTGTAGTTATTTATGCATTGTCTATACTTAGCTTGAGAAGAGCAACCACCACAGGAATATTCATGGTCATCAACAAAAGAATTATACTTCTTCTCTCTATTTGTTACTGGACAAGTGCAAATGCTTCAGAAGAAACAAGTCAAATTGTATCACAAAAGGCTTTATTCAAAGTTTCAACAGAACAAATTATGCTCCCAGATAACGAACCATTAGGCTGGATAGGCAGCAGTTATCTTTTAGAAGTATATCCCAATTTTTATATTGGTGGAAGCCTATATGGCGCTGCTACAGGAAACCGTGGTGGCTTCTTTTCTATTGGTTCCGAGTTTACTTGGCGAAAAGAACTCTCTCAACATTGGTCATCTGATATCGGGACATATATTGGTGGGGGTGGAGGTGCTGGTGCTAACAGTTTGGTTGGTGGAGGGTTGGTCATTCGTCCGCACCTTGATTTACTCTATACATTGGATAACTATCAAATTGGTGTATCTGCCTCAAATGTACGCTTTCCTTATGGTACAATTTCAAGTAACCAAATGGGGTTAGTTTTCACTTCTCTCAACGACTTCACGCACACTGAACAACACTCCGAAACTATATCTACGATAACCCAAAGTGCTAATGGCTTAGGCTTTCATAGAATTCGTGGAACAGCTGCACTTTATAATGGTCAATTATTTGAAAGCTCTAACATCGACGATACTGTGACTATGTTAGGTATGCGAGCAGATCATTTTATCAACCCTACAACATATTGGGGCATTGAAGTTGTGGGTGCGGCAGGTGGAAAACTAGGTGGCTACGGTGAGTATTTGGCTACTCTAGGTGTTGAATATCCTATATTGAGGCAGGATATATTGAACATTGGCGGGCGTGTTGGTATTGGCATGGCTGGTGGGGGTGGTGCGGCAACAAAAGGTGGCTTGATTGCTAAAACAGGTATTACTCTTTCAGCAAACCTTAGTGAGCATTACCATTTATCATTAGAAGGTGGGTATATGTTAGCCCCTGCAGGAAAAATGCAAGCCAAATATATTGGCGCTGACTTAACACTTGATTTAAGTAGCCCTTATACGCAAACAAGTAGTGAGACAGTAAGCAATTATGAATGGCAAATTGGTATATTTAATTATCACGCCGTAACACTTGAAAACAATACGAAATCCTCTCCATTTAGCGGCGTTGAAATACGAATCAATCGTTTCTTAAGTGAACACATTTATCATGGACTTCATATTATGTACGCAGCAAAAGGGGCCAATTATGGAGGTTATGGTCATACATTTGCCGATATAGGTTACCGTTTTCCAGTACTTCATACTTTATCATTATCCACAGAGGTTGCAGTTGGAGGTGGTGGTGGTGGAAAGATTTCCGTAGGTGGTGGTGCTTTATATATGGGAAACATTTATCTTGATTACCAATTAAACAACACTTTAAAATTACGTTTAGGTATTGGTCGCCTTCAGTCCTTAAAAGGGGCACTCAACACAACTGTTTCTGAATTACTGATCACTTACGACTATTCTTTAACAGAATAAGCTAAGGAAGCTCTGAACAAGTCATGAATTCATATTTTGCGCCCAGAGCATCCCTAAATAAATTACAACCTTAAATGAATAAACTCTGTTCTAGCTTTAATAATTTCTTCTTAACAACTAAGCCACCTGCATAACCAACAAGCGAACCATCTGAACCAATAATACGATGACAAGGAATTATGATTGAAATTGCATTCGCACCATTGGCAGAAGCCACTGCGCGCACTGCTTTTTCATTGCCTATTTTTTTAGAAAGTTCTAAATATGAACAGGTTGTACCATAAGGAATATCGATTAAACCTTGCCATACTTGCTTTTGAAAATCAGTCCCCACCATCAATAGTGGTATATCAAAGTTTTCTCGCTCTCGATTAAAGTATGCATCCAATCGTATTCGGGTTTCTTTTAAGACTGGTGTATCTTGTTCCACATATTTAGCTTTCAAACCCTTCTGCAACCGTGCATCAATACTTTTACGCATTTTCCTGTATCGCCAATCCGCCATACATAGCTGATTCCCATACGCACCCAGTATCAACTCACCCACAGGTGTTTGATAATATTGAATACGAATCACTACTAGTTAATACCGATAGGATAAATTCATCGAGCCATACTGTGTTGGGTTCACCTGTTTCTTAAACTCACGTGTACGAATCATATTGCTAATTGAAAATCGTACATCACCAAATAAAATCACGAAACCATATTGCATATCACCAATAAAGTTCTCTTTCTCTACGCTATGACTATCTACAAACGTGTTTCCATCCAAAAATATATCACGCAATACAACTCGACCTTCAGTACCTATAAAACCATACCAGTCCCACTGTTTTGATTGCTTGAAGTATGTTACACCTTGAAACGCTGGACGGATATTGGGTGGAGCCATATCTCTTCTTAAGTTACTACCCAACCGTAACATAAGCCCTGTAGAAGCATGCGTATAAACATTACCAATAGTTGCTGATACTTGTGGATTGTAACCAAACTCCATACCAAAAACCGTAGGCTTAATATAGCGCCAAAAACGCGTATAATTTAGACCGAGTGCAGGTTCATTCTTTAACTGATTGTCCCAACCTTGTGGTAAAGGGCTACCAATCATTTTATGCACGCCCGTCTGTATTTGTTCGCCAAAGGCAGCAGGACCTACAACACCCAAGGTCACTTCAAACTGGTTACCATATGTAAAACTATCGCTATGATAAATTTGGGATAAAACAGAAGCACCGAAATATAAATAACCTGCATAAGGTCTATCATTGAGCTGTAAGTTAGGGTCTGAAATATCATCAGGCGTAAACATCTTTTGTCCCAATGTATATTTCACAAGGTTTAATTCTTCGCCTTCTTCATAAAACGGTGTGAGTTTTGAAATAAATGCCAATGGCTTGGGTGCATCTTCTTTAATCAAAAGAGAAAATTGAACCCCATTGGTATAATACCTATCTCTATTGTTTGGGGTGATTAAATCATTCTCATATTGCGCACTAAAAAAGCGTTCCGACTGCTCCGCCCAAGCTGTATTAAAAAACATCAACAAAAAAGAAAGCCCTATTAAAAATTTCATATACACCCTTAAATCACACGTTTAACCATCTCCGTATAATAACCAACAGTTCTATACATTCTCGTTACTGAATCTTCTGGTACATCAAAGGCTTACCAATTTCACCAATACCTGCATGACTCGATTCAAAATACATTTTCCAAAACTGTGCGATTTTATCTGAACGAATAGGGTCTAAATACTTTTCCTGACCTGAGCCTTCACCAGTCCAAAAATAACCAAGCCCCAAAATATACACCGTTACATTCTCACCAAAATCAGCCATCATGCCTAATTCTTTAGTCGTGTTCAAAACTTTTACGGGATCAATATTCTTTACATGACCTTTACTATAAAAGGTTGTAACGGATGAATTCTCAAGCATATCAGATAAAACAAATAAAACTTTCCTTTGTGCTTGTACATTTTTAATATGTACTGCGACCTCTTTCATATTTGAAATGATATCCGAATGGGGCACTGATTTATTGGATGTTTTGATAATTGACAACAAAGCTTTTTGTGCTTGTTTTTTCGCTAGTATCGGTTGTTTGCGATGAAGCTTCTGAAACCTTCCTAATTCACTTCTCCGTAGGTTGTTTATAAAGTCATCTTGAGGCTCAGGGTCAACTCGTCCCGCTGTCACGACTTCTGTATACCTTCCTCGAACACCTGATGAAAAACGAATAACCTCAACGTAACGCCCCGACTGCAACCAATGATACAACATCTTATTTGCTCGGTTAATCATATTTTTATCAAACCCCACACTTTCATCGGCAACAACAAACAGTGCGGCGTTAGGAACAGGCATTTCTTTAGCATAGCCTAATGCCTCATAAGTGGTTTTCGGAAACTGCACTTCGGCAGCAGTAGCGACTGAACATACCAGCACTAACATGGGTAAAATACTAGCTATTCTCATTGGTAAGAATTTAAGCATTTTCATGATATTGTTTAACAAATTTTTCAATTCGATATGCTTTACGTGCAACCAATGCATCTTTAATGTTATCCTGTCCTTCTCGCCTCGCCTGTTTCACCACAAGACGTTGATATTTCGCAAAGAAATGATTGGCTTTTTTGATTACTGTTTGTTTCGCCAATGTCGCAAAAGCTTCATCTTGAGCATGCAATTGTTTCTGTTTCTTGTATTTATTTATAATACGATAACATTCTTTACTTCTATCGTGATAAAAACTATACAAATAACCAAAAAGAACACCCAAAAAGTTAATAATGAGGAATACAACAGTAAGCATCATTAAGGAGGCATACATTCCCTTTTCCGCATGTGAGGCTTCTTCACTCACTTTTTCCTCAACAATACTACGTTCTACTTTTTTTACCGAAGCAGGCATCAACTCATCATCAGCTGACAGCAATAGTTCATCTGCAACTTCTGTCTGCTGATTTTGAATCATCGCTAAGTTCAACTCTGCCCGTTGCTCAAATGCAGCAACCGCCAGAATCATGACAAAAAATATTGCTATAATTTGCATACCATGCCTACGCACAAACCCTTCTTCTTGTGTATCAAAGTCATGCTGATCTTCTTGCAAAGCTTTTAGTGTTTCACTATTTTGATTTCCACCCTCGCGCTGAATAACGCGATTAAGGCGTACTCTATGATGATTACGATACATGCTTTCACCAGCTTTATGAATAACAAAACCAAGCGCAAACGCAACAACCGCTCCTAAAACCCCTCCAATCCACATGGATTCATTTTTTGATATATCAGACACAAAAGAGGCAGCAATAATCGAAATTGCTGCGGCTTCCACTAACAAGCCCACGCCCACTACTACCATTGCCCACCATGGCATAGTTTTACGTGACTTCTCAGATGTGTAATGCATCCATGTTTCAGCTCGCTCAAACTCTTCTTTGGTAACAATCAAATCTTCCTTCATACCATTAAAAAAAAGTTCGTATAGAAATAACACTAACAATATACCACCAACCCCTAAAGCAGACATAAGCAAGTAATCTTCTTGCAAAACCACATGTTCTGCAGATAAATAACGCCAAAGTACCAGCCCAATAGCAGATACAATAATAAAAAAGTATAAAGACATACGTTTAAAATTTGAGAAGTCTGCATCCCAAAAATCATAATACTTTTCTGCAACCTCCCTTTCATAATCCAAAGCTTGTCCGTCTCGAACCAACACTTCATTTGGGCAGTTATTAACATCATCAATTGCTCGACGCTTCAAGCCCCCTATTAGTGATTGCCAAACCATCCCTAACCGCATTAACTGCCACTTAAACCACATAATAATCCCTCTCCCTGTACCTTAAATTGGCAAAAAACTTTTAAGGTAGTTGATTGTAATCTTTTCTTTCTTGAATAGTCGCTTATGCACATAAACTGATGTCACCATAATTTTACCGCGTGACACATAATAAAGTAAGGCTGGAAAGCGTTCAACATGTGTTTCATTAAAGTCACCATCTTTAAATGGTTTAAACAGTATATCCAAGCCAATTAAACCGTATTTTGCCAAAGTTTTATTACTCGATTTCCAACGATACAACCAAGCATTACCACTGTTGTACAGCTTATCATAACCTTTAAATATTAGGCTTGGTTTTATAGACTTTTGGCTAGTATAAAATTTTAATAAGGGTGACTGCACAGACAATTCTATTTCATCTTTCGAAATAGGTAACGAAGGTATATCAAGGTGTTTACCATGCGGCAGCATAACTGCCAAAGGTGCAATGTTTGCTTCATAACCATTTTGCCAGCTGGATGCAGATTTCGCTTTAGCTTCGCTTATAGTTAGACGGTCTTTCGAAGGTTGTACTATATCCCCTAAAATATTGGGTATGCGTGGATACTTTTGATGTTTATCTTCATCTGCATGCACTTCAAAAAATGAGCTGAAAGCAGATAGAAATGATTTTTTCTTTTTCTTAGTATTAGTATCCATACCATACTTCAATAATCGTGTCCCTGTAAATGAACGGCCTTTAACTGGCACACGAAAAGAAGTTGAAAACATTGGCAACACATAAAACTGATTACGCATATTTTTTAACAGCATGGTTGCGGATAAAATGCCTTTCGGAGCGCCTGATTCCCTTATGCTTTTTAATCGTACTTTAGCAATATGAGAAAAATCAGATGCTTCAACAATTTCAATCCTTCGATTTGCTGCACGACCATCTTTTGTTTTATTACTTTGTACAGGCTCAAATTCTCCTACACCTTGAAAAAAAACTTGGGAAGGTGCAAAACCTGCTTTTACAAATATTGTAGCTACAGCCCTAGCCCGTTGTACAGACAAACGGCGATTGGCTTGCATATTCCCACTTGAATCTGAGTGTCCAACAATAAGCACCTTACGACTACCATCTTGCTGTAAAGCTAAAGCAAGTGTGGTGAGAGTACTTCTTTCTTGCTCATGGAGAATAATTTTACCTGATGGGAAGTGAACATTCGCCAACAAATGAAAGACAACGCCATCTCGACCCAGTTCATTAAAACTCTGGTCGCTATCAATGCTTTTTATTCCAAACAAATTCTCGTGAACCACCTCTTTTATTGCAGCAACTCGTCTAGGAAACAGTGCCTTTACGCCAGTCTCAAAGTGTATTGTATCTGAATAACCAACATACGTTTCACGTTGCTGTTTTACGCGTTCTTTTTGTTGAAGCGGGGTTACCTCAGCAGAAGTATCTGAAGATAGCATGTCAGCTGAAGCCTCTGTATTAGGTTTTTCAAAATTTACATTTGCATGTGGAGCCATAGGCTCATATTGTTTATCGGAGCAAGCACTCATTAACAACATCAAGACAGCAACTACCCAAATCCGCCACTTTATTTTCCCTATATTCACAACCACCCCTATATTAACAACTACATCTTACGCACAAGACTTCAGACATTGCATCTTTGGCATCGCTAATAAGCGTGGCTAAAGCCCCTCTCCCTATATTAGACCGATGATTATCGTTCATTTTGAACGAATCAAGGTGAAACTACAATTTGCAAATGAGGATGGAGTCATCCCTTCTCAATAAAGTACGTAACATCAGCTAATAAATCAATACCACCCAATGAATTTTAGGCCTATTGTTCTAGCACTCTACGAACAGCATCTTCAGTCGCATCAATGGTGACTGGTGACGCGATGCCTTTCATGGCTGTATCAGGGTCTTTCAAACCATTACCTGTTAAGGTACAAACAATTTTATCACCAGCCTTGAAATAACCTGCTTTATTTAACTTAATGATGCCTGCAACCGATGCCGCTGATGCAGGTTCGCAGAACACGCCTTCAAGCGAAGCCAACATGTCATAAGCTTGTAAAATTTCTTTATCGGTCACCGCATCAATCACGCCGCCTGATTCATCGCGCGCATCTTCAGCTTGCTGCCATGATGCAGGTTTACCAATACGAATTGCAGTGGCAATGGTCTCTGGGTTTTCAACAGGTGCACCGTTCACGATAGGTGCTGCACCTGCAGCTTGGAAACCAAGCATTTTAGGCAAAGTTTTAGAAATCCTATGCTCTTTGTATTCTTTATAACCCTTCCAATATGCCGTGATATTACCAGCATTACCCACGGGAAGTGCATGATAATCTGGTGCAAAACCAAGCTCATCAATAATTTCAAACGCACCTGTTTTTTGCCCTTCGATACGATAAGGATTCACAGAGTTGACCAAAGAAATCGAACCATCAGCAGAAATATCGCGTACGATTTGCAAAGCATCATCAAAGTTACCTTTGATTTGAATCACTTTTGCACCATAGCGCATACCTTGGCTCATTTTACCCAAAGCAATCTTTCCGTCAGGGATAAGCACATACGCTTCCATACCTGAGTTGGCTGCATATGCTGCTGCCGATGCCGAAGTGTTACCCGTCGATGCACAAATAATTTTGCGCGAACCTGCATTATAAGCTTGGGTAACTGCCATGGTCATGCCACGGTCTTTAAAAGAACCTGTTGGGTTCAAGCCTTCAAATTTTAGAAAAATATTAAGTTCTGGGTTGATGGCATTGCGCAAGTTGTGCGATTCATGCAATGGTGTATTGCCTTCATAAAGCGTGATAATTGCATCATCCTTAGCGATTGGTAAAAATGCGCGGTAACGGTCTATGATTCCTTGGTAATGTGGCATGAAAAAATCCTTAATCCATCAATAAAGTGAGCTCAATTATGCTACCAAATATAGCAACGGCAAGCTTTGCTATGATTACGCTTGCGGATACCCCACTGATTCGCTTTCTTTGGGTATCCTGCTTGGGGCAAAAGCATCCATGTTTATGCTGGGTTGCAAACCACATATCCAATCTGCCATCACCTTAGCTGTAATGGGTGCAAGGGCTACACCATTGCGATAATGCCCTGTTGCCACCCACAATCCTTGCTTGGATGGCACTTCACCCAAAAATGGTAAACCATCAGGGCTACCTGGTCTAAAACCCATCCATTGCTGCTCAACTTGTGCATGTTTTAAGCCTGGTATTAATCGTTGTGTTGCTTCTAACAGTTCACTTAGTGCTTTAACAGTATTGCCCCGAGCAAAGCCAACATTCTCCATGGTGGCTCCCACCAGCACTCTTCCATCCTTTCTTGGTACAAAATACGCATCATCATGTTTAACGATATATTTTAATGTATTAGGTTTTGTTTTCAATAATATAATCTGCCCTTTCACTGGTTTTACGGGTAAATTAAAACCACTTTGTGCTGCAAGCTTTTCGCTCCAACTACCCGTAGCCAATAAGACGGTATCTGCTTCATAAGTTTTACCTTGTGAGGTTTGTACACCACGCACCCTGCCCGTTTCATGCTCCATCCATTGAACAACTTCGCTATGTTCAACCACTTCTACATCCAGCTTCTGTAAATATAACATCACAGCTTTTAATAATTCAGGGTTTCTAACCTGATACACATGCTGCCAATACAATGCTTCTTCAATATTGATAGATAGATTCGGCTCTATGTCCAAAGCTTGCCTTGCTGTTAAACGCTGCATTCCCCAATCAAACTTATCCGACCAAGCTTGCGCTGCACTTTGATGTTTTATTACATCATCTTCAAAGCAAGGGATAAGTAAGCCACTTTGAATGCGTTGAATATCATGCCCTGTTTCATGCCTAAGCTCAGCTTCAAGGGCTGGGTATAAATCAAGGCTAGCATTAATTAAATCAGTAAAAATATCAGGATAAAGCCAAGGGTGAATAGGGCATAAAATACCTGCCCCTGCCCATGAAGACTCACTTGCAGCTTTGCCTTTTTCCAAAATAACAACTTCTGCACCTTGCTGCTTTAAACGCAAAGCCGTTAACATACCAATCAAACCAGCACCAATCACAACTACTTTCATCACTTATCCCATCAACCCCGAAATATCTTGCGCTGAAAACTCTGGATATAAAGCATCGGTAAAATACAAACCAT
>JALUWH010000070.1 GCA_027019685.1 Ghiorsea sp.
AGCCTGTCTGCGGTATTGATTAGTCAAATCGGTTTTATGGGTGCGCTTTGGGGGACTTTGCTTGCGGTGGCTGTTTCAAAAGTCTATGTGATGCGCTGCTTTTATCGTGATTTTGAGCGGAGCATCTGGGATGATACCCGTTTGTTTTTACATGTATTGTTGAGCAACCTGCCTTCGGTGTTCTTAAGTTTGCCTTTGGTGATGTGGTTGGGTGAGCAGTTGGACTTTAACCAGCGGGAAGATGCTGCCTTAGCGTGGTTTGTTTCAGTTGTTGTATATACGCTTGTTTATCTTGTATCCATTCGAGCCTTTAGGTTATTGGATGCTAAGGATATGGATATGTTGGGTAGTCATATTCCAGGTTTGCGCTATTTGGTGAAAAAAGCATGAGTACAGCTTTGGTTTCGATTATTATTCCGACCTATAACTATGCCGCTTATATTGGCAAAGCTGTGGAAAGTGCCTTAAAGCAAACGTATTCGAATATTGAAATCATTGTGGTGGATGATGGCTCTACGGATAACACCAAAGATGTGTTACAAAAGTATGGTGATAAGCTTGTTTATATCCAACAAAATAACCAAGGAGCTGCGGCGGCACGCAATCGTGGTTTAGAAGAAGCCAAGGGTGATTACATTTGTTTTTTGGATGCCGATGATACGTATTACCCCAATAATATTGCAGAAAAAGTGGGCTTTTTAGAAGCGCACCAGTCATTGGATTGGTGTTATTCCAATTGGGTTTGGGTGGATAAAAAAGGTAAAGAAGTGATGCGTGGTGATGAGCCTGAAGTGTCGTTGGCACATATCAAAGCGCAGGGTGATGTGTTGCCTTTGGCATTGCAGGGCTATCGTTTGGGGACCAATGTTTTTATGTTTCGTAAGGTTTTGGTGGATAAGCTCCAAGGTTTTGATGTTCGCCTTAAAGTATTGGAAGATTATGATTATTATTTGCGTGCAGCAGCACTGGGTAAATTGGGTTATATCGATCAAGTATTGTGTGCGATTTATCAGCATGAAGACTCACTTGGCACAGGTTGCAATAAGGCAGTGGCATATCGCAATCGCTGGCGTATGCACAAAAAGATACAACACATGTTTGCTGAAACCTTGCAACAACCCATCGTATTCAAGGCATGGCGCAAACAACAGGCAGACTTGTATCGAAACTTGGCAGATACCATGTTGGTGCAAGGTTATCTGCGGCGGGCAAAGGTGTTTCTTGGGTTTTCATTGGCGAATGATTGCAGGCAATGGGGGGCTTTGTTATTGTGGTGGAAAATCGTATGGGCGAGGGTGAAGCTGTGAAGCGAATATTGGATATGGGCTGTGGTTTTAGCAAAGTCGAGGGCAGCATTGGCATTGATATGATTGCAGGCTCGGATGCCGATGTGTTGGTTGATTTGGCGCATAATCCTTTGCCATTTCAAGATAATACATTTGATACCATTTACTGTAATGATGTGATGGAGCATTTGCCCGATGTGATTGGTACTATGGAAGAGATTTATCGTATTGGTAAACCTGATGCTGATGTGTATATCGTTTCACCATCCATGAGTAGTGCCCATTATCACAACGACCCCACCCATTTAAGAGCATTTACCTCACGCAGTTTTGATTATTTTATCGAAGGCGAAAAACTATTCAAATATGGTTATTCGCATGCACGATTCAAAAAAGAATCGGTGATTTATGATAAAGAATCACGCAAAGAACGGAATTTTTATGACCGTTGGATGGCAGCATTTGCCACCAAACGTCCATTGCTTTATGAACATAGATTAGCCTTTATTTTTCCGCTTTGGGACATTAGTTTTCATTTAAAAGTAGATAAAGCCCCATGAAATCATGGTTGTGCCGTAAACGCTTAGAACATCATGCTAAAAAACAAGGTGTGAACCTTCAATTGCATGGTGTAGTTGATACGCCAAGCCTATCGTTTGATTTGTATCAAGGTGCAGCATGGCACATGGCGCAAGGCTCACATATAGGTAAAGATGCCGTGATTATGTTGGGGCAACAGGCTAACTTTAGCATGGGCAAACAAAGCCTTGTTGGGCGTAGATTGCTGCTCAAAATGGTAGAAAGTGAACAAGGGTCAAGCATTCAACTTGGCGAAAGCTGTCGTTTAGAAGATGATATTAAATTGATTACTTTTGGTGCGGGCAATATCGATATTGGTGATGATTGTTTTATCGGCTGGGGAAGCATGATTGCAGCCCATGAACATATTAGCATTGGTGAGGGCACAGCCATTGCCGAATATGTATCGATTCGCGACCACAACCATGCGCCAAATCATACAAAAGCTGTGCATTTATCTGGGATGGACGTTAAACCTGTGCATATCGGTAAACATGTATGGATTGGAGCAAAAGTAACCATTATTGCAGGTGTTTCCATTGGTGATAACGCAGTGATTGGTGCCAATGCGGTGGTGACCAAAGATGTACCAGCAGGCGCAAAAGTGGCTGGTGTGCCTGCCCGCCCGATTGGGTAATATGCCTTCATTGCTTGCTATTGTTGGTGATGTTCAAGATGGTCGCACTGGTGGCGAACAGTATGACGCACGGTTGATTGCAGCGGCAAAAACGGTTGGTTTACAGGTGCAGCAAATTACATGGTCGGATGCTATCAGTGATGCTTTATTGCGATTACCCATATTATGGCGTATGGCACATGTGTGGCGAAGTCTGCACCTGACTTTGAAGCTTTGGCGAACCTCGGGTGATGTGTTGGTCGATGTTTGGGCCGCACCTTACCTTCAATTTTGGGCAAAACATACCTCACGCAATATCATAGTGATGGTGCATCATTTGCGTGGTGAACTAGAGCAAGACCATCATATTCAAGTTGCGGAGAAGGCATTGATTCAGGCTGCATCACGCATATTAACCGTAAGCCAAAGCAGCAAGCGGCAAATTATCCAATATTTAGCACAATCACCCAAGCAGAACACGCCGATTGATGTGATTCCACCAGGCTTTGAACGCCCCACAGCCTTGCCAAGGAAGCAGCAAAGCACTGACACAGTACAACTCTTGTTTGTTGGTCATATCACCAAAGCCAAGGGTGTTTTGGATGTATTAAAAGCTGTTGCAAAGCTTTCTGGGGATAACTTTTTTTTGCATGTGGTGGGTGGTGCTTCGGCAGAACCTGCAACATGGCAGCAAGCCCAAGCTTTGATAGAAAAACAAGGTTTGTCCGATAAGGTCAAGATGTATGGG
>JALUWH010000071.1 GCA_027019685.1 Ghiorsea sp.
GTTATGTTGGTTGCTCGGACTTTTAGTCTCTGTTACTTCAATGCTATCATCCGTCATAGCGTGTTCTTTATGTTGTTGGTGTGCGCGTAATAAATCAAAATATTTTGTCATTAGCCTGGATACCTTTGCATGGTGGCTTGCACCAGTTTACTATCAATCAATGCTGAGGCGGTGCGTTGTCCAACAAGTAAACATCTGTCCATCAGGTGGTTGATGCGCCTTGGTACACCACCCGTATGTTGATGAATAAGCATAATAGCTTGTTTGGTTAAAATAGGACGTTCACAGCCTGCAACGCGTAATCGGTGCAACACATAATTTAAAGTGTTTTGAATACCTAATTTACCCACATGTAAGTTAAGCGCAATACGTTGTTGTAATTGTGGGATTTGTGCGATTTTTTCTTGCAATTCAGGTTGTCCCACAAGCAAGAGTGTGACTAAAAAACGGTCACCGAGTTGAAAGTTAAGCAGTAAACGAAGCTCTTCCAAAGTAGTGATGTCAGGAATACTTTGCGCTTCATCAATACAAATCAAAGTGTCACGATCTTCGGTAGCATTTTTGGTGAGGTGTTCTCTAAGGGCTATTAAAAGAATATTTTTATCTTTTTCAACAATACCCAAGCCCAGTTGTTGGCTAATTTCAAACAACATTTCTAAAGGGGATAAGCTTGAGTAGTTGATTAAAGCAATATCAAAGCGCTCTTGGGGTAAATCAAGGAGAACACGTTGGGTAGATGTGGTTTTTCCGCAGCCAATTTCACCAGTAAATACAATGGCTCCACGCCGACGTATGATGGCATCATAAAGGTCTTCACAAAGGGTACGGTGTTCATCCGTTTCATAATAAAAATGTGACGATGGAACATTGTCGAATGGAAAATCATTCAGCTTCCAATGTTCAAGATACATATCCAACTCCTCTGCAAAACATCCTGCTTTGGCATGGGCTAACATGCACGCACATTGCATAATCAAGCAAATATACTGCCATAATTCAAGTTTTAACAGTATGTTTCCGCATATTGATAAGGTTAAAGGTGTGTTTTACCTATCGATTATAGTTATAATATACGTAAAGAGGAAGGGTATGTTAATCATTGATTTATTGCGCCATGGAGCCTTGCAAGGAGGGGTGAAATATAGGGGAGCTTTGGATGAGCCTTTAACGCAAGCAGGGCGAAAAGCTATGGATGATGTGTGGCAACAGTTGCGAGATGAGGTGGATACGATTATCTGCTCACCATTGTCGCGCTGTGCTGAGCCTGCAACATCTTGGGCGGCACAAGCAGGTATCTCTTGTGTGGTTGAGCCTGCGATTCAAGAATTATCTTATGGTGATTGGGAAGGGATGACAGCAGAGCAGATTGAACACGTATACCCAGGTGTTTTACAAGCATGGCGACAAGACCCTACACAAATGACACCGCCCAATGGTGAATCCATGTTAGACTTTGCCAAGCGCACACAAGTTTTCTTGCATCATTTGATTCAAGAGTATGAGCAAGGTCATGTGTTGCTGGTAGCGCATTCGGGCTCGATTCGCATGTTGATTGCCCATGCTTTACAAGCACCCATTGTAAGCACAAGACACTTGTCTATGCCTTATGCTTGCTGGAGCCGCTTAACGGTGGATAACGGGCATATAAGTTTGCAGTTTCATGCAAGGTCTACGTAAGGCTAGGTTGTTCCATCCAAGGGTAGCGAAGCTCTAAATCAGCATCGTTACGAATGCACTGTAAACCCATGAGTTGCTTTTCATTGATAGCAATAGGTGCTTTGAGGTTGGCGGTAACCCAAGTTTTATCAGCAAAGGGGTTAAGCACGAGCATCCACATGATATGGTCGTCTTGATCAAGTTTAAGGCAGGTTCGCTGTTCTTTGCTTAATGCTGGCGCTTCACCCAAGCGGGTGGTATCCCAAGGGGTTACAATAAAGGATGCTTCTTCATACTCTAAAGATTGCATACAAAGCATATTACCTTTGCCTTCATAAATAAAAGCAAAACGAGATGCCTCAGGAAAACCAGCTAAACCTCTAGGGAATGAAAACTCACGTATTGTGGAGGGTTGAGCAGTAGGTTGAAGGGGAGAAGTGATTGCTGTCATATTATTCACCTTGCTTGAGCCAAGCTAGTGCATCACCTGCTATGGCTGCCTTATTTTCTTGTTGAATTTGCTCATAAATTTCTAACCTATGGACTGCTATATCTTCGGGAGCTTCAATACCAAAGCGTGTAATGCGCCCATCTTGAATATCGAGTATGACAAGGCGTATATCATCGTTGATACGTATGGCTTGCCCAACTTTTCGACGTATGACCATCATAGCTGGTAGCTCCTTTTACATATATCCATTAACGTAAATAATTAATGAGCGACATATTTTTTAAATTGGCAATTTGGGTGTAAGATGCTTGCAGTGCGGTGTCAGCGGTTTGCATATCGACCACGAGTTTTGCAACATCTGCAGACTCATGCTCATTGAGTCGCTTATCAATAGCAAAGCTCATATCATCATACGATGCTTTATAACTTTGAATGGCACTAATTTGCCCACCTACACGACTGGTTAAGTCCACGATTTCGTTGGTAGCAGAGGTGATGTTACCAATGGCATCGCTAATACCTTGTCTATCACCTGTTTCCAATGCGGTGATAAAAGATTGTAGTGCTGTGAAAGTATTGCTGAATGCAGGCTCATCACCGCGTACATTGGTGGTAATGCTTTGGTTGGTATTCACTGCAACTGTTCTGTCTTGATTAGAGCCTTGGTACTGGTAAGCACCTGTAGCATCTTGGACAAAAGCTGTGGCATCGGTACTGGTACCAGCAAATAAAGCCTCTCCCATCCATGTTTGGTTGGCTGAGTTGGCGACTTGATCTAATAAATGACGGACTTCTACTGCTGCAGTAAGTTGTTCACCTGAGCCAGTTTGAGCGGAAGCTTGTTGTACAGCAATCGTTTGGGCGCGTGTTAATACATTGCTGATGTCATTCAACATGGTTTGGCTGGCGGATAAACGTGAATCTGCAACAGATAAGGCTTCAACACTGCCTTTGATTTGGCTTTGGGTATGGCGTAAATCTAAGGATATTTTATAATCTAAACCTGCTTGGGCAGGGCGTTGAAAACGTGTACCTGATGAAATGGCAGCATTGGCATCGTTTTTGATTTTCAGTTGTTTGTTGATGCCTACAGTCAGGCTATCGTACATTTGGTTTTGGG
>JALUWH010000072.1 GCA_027019685.1 Ghiorsea sp.
TGACCCCAAGCTAAAACATTAAAATGAACATAAACCACGAAGATTATATGCAACTTGCTTTAGCGCAGGCACAACTTGCATCAGATATAGATGAAGTGCCTGTAGGTGCGGTATTAGTTTGTGAAGACGGACAAGTGTTTACAGCCCACAATGCCCCCATCCAAAAACATGATGCAACATGTCATGCCGAAATCGAAGTGATACGCAAAGCATCCGCTGCCATCGGCAATTATCGTTTATTAAACAGCACACTCTATGTCACCCTAGAACCATGCTTAATGTGTGCTGGCGCTATTATTCATACGCGTATTGGCACTGTAGTATATGGTGCAAACGATGAAAAAACGGGTGCTGTTTCTTCACTTTATCAAATCTTATCCGATACTCGATTGAATCATCAGCCTCAAATTATATCTGGCATCTTACACGATGTATGCAGCCAACAATTACGTGCGTTTTTCAAAGCCAAACGTCTCAAAAAAAAGAATGCCTGAACCACTTAAAAACTTATATAACCATACATTCTTTGACTCGCTAAACACGGCAATGCTTCAAGCATACCCCGCATTTGATACTCTGAAATTCAATACACTCATCTATGATGAAGATTGGGAAACCAAAGAGCTCAAACAACGGATGCGACATATCACTGAGTCATTGCATCAATGTTTACCTGAATATGAGCTAGCCATTCCTATACTTAAAGCAGCTTCCTGCCATTTTTCCAACACTTTTACACATATGTTTTTTCCTGAATATGCTGAACTGTATGGCATGGAGCATTATGATATTTCTATAGATGCACTGGAGCATTTCACCCAATACTCATCATCCGAATTTGCCATTCGCCCATTTATTATAAAATATCCTGAAAAAACCATGCAACACATGAAAGCATGGGCAAAGCATAAAAACGAACATGTTCGCCGCTTAGCATCCGAAGGTTGTCGCCCTCGCCTTCCTTGGGCAATGCAACTGCCTGCGTTTGTGCAAGACCCAGAACCTGTATTGGATATATTAGAGCAGCTTAAACATGATGAAAGCCTGTACGTGCGCAGAAGTGTAGCGAACAATTTGAATGATATTGCTAAAGACCATCCACAAATCGTAGCCGATATTGCCAAGACTTGGTTGGGAAAAAATGAAGATACCGATTGGTTAGTCAAACATGCTTGCCGCACACTTTTAAAACAAGCGCACCTGCAAACCTTGGCACTGTTTGGTTACAACCCTGCTGAACATACCCAAGTAAAAGAATTTAAGGTGACCCCCGAAGTCGTATGGGGAGGAAGAGTTGCTTTTTCTGCGCAACTGCAAAGCAATACATCATTGGGCAAGTTGCGCTTGGAATTTGCTATCGACTTTATGAAGGCAAACGGTAAAACAGCGCGTAAAGTATTTAAAATATCTGAGTCTAATATTCAGACCAGCAGCAAAAACATAGAAAAATCATTCAGTTTCAAGCCTATATCCACACGCAAATATTATGCAGGCAAGCATCAATTATCCCTTATCATCAACGGACAAGTGAGTGCAACATTACCCTTTGTGTTATTCACAGAACCCACGGAGACCTTATGATAGAAAAAATGAGCGAAATACAGGTGAAAGAAGCTTTAACCAAGCTGCAAATAAATAGCAGTAAAGGTTGGCAATTAAAAGATGCTAAACTTTATAGGCAGTTTAAATTTAAGGATTTCGTCGCTGCATTTGGCTTTATGAGCCGTATTGCTCTGCTAGCTGAAAAAGCAGATCATCACCCCGAATGGTCTAATGTGTATAACCGCGTGGACATCTATCTCACCACCCATGAAGCAAATGGTATATCCCAGCGTGATTTTGATTTGGCGCAAGCCATTGAAAGTCATGTCAAATAACCCTAAAACCTTTAAGACGACAAAAACTCAATAACCTACTATAATGCTGGGTTATTACATCAGTGTAAGGAGAAAGAAATGGGCTTTTTAATGGATCATAAAAAAACAATTATTGCAGGTTTTGTCTTACTGGCAGTTATTCTAGGTGCGGCCGTAGGTACAGGTGGCACACTGCCTGATATGTATGATTTCTCACGCTATTTTCACGTCTTATCAGGTATCATCTGGATTGGTTTATTGTATTATTTCAACTTTGTACAAGTACCTTCTTTGGGTGGTGTAACACCTGAAACCAAAGCTGATATCTTTAAAGAAGGTAGTATTGTACGCCGCGCTTTGTTCTGGTTCCGCATGGGTGCACACTCAACATTGCTTTTCGGTACTATTCTATTGGTAGGTTTATTTGGTGATAAACTAAATCATGGTGGCAGCATGGATATTATGATTGGAGCAACTTTTGCTATTATCATGTGGTTCAACGTAACATTTATCATTTGGCCAAACCAAAAGAAAGTGATTGGTATGGTAGAAGCAACTGCCGATGAAAAAGCAGCAGCAGGTAAAAAAGCATTGATGGCATCTCGTATTAACACATTGCTTTCAATTCCTATGTTGTTCTTGATGTTCTCATCAACGCACTTCCAAATTTTCGGCTAAGCAAATAAAAACACTTGTTTCAGGTGGTTTTATTTAATCAAACTTTTCTGTAGGCTTTGCCTACGTTGAGTTTGCTCAATAAATTTTAAAAAGAAGGTATAAAAACATGAATGTTGATCAACACCTAAAAGTGGCACAATGGCATATGGAACAAGCTCGCTTACATGCAACTACTGAACATACTTGTGGTTGCCCAGTAACTGAGCACTACCATAAAATCATTCAAGAAGTAGAATCTGGAAAAATTGAAGAAGACCTGTCTTGCGCAGTAGATAAATAAACTTACCTTTCCAAAGGTATAAAAGGCGCTCATTCGAGCGTCTTTTTTTATGCCTTTGAATCATCAGACTTTTTTGAACCGCAGAGAGCGCAGAGTAACGCAGAGTTTATAGGCAGCTTTCTTTGCTTCAGTTCTTACGAAATACCGAACCTCGGAAATTGCCTGCCAAATCTTGATAGTCTTCAAGTTTAATAAGCGTGTTTGGCGTATCTGGCATACCACACAAGCCAGACTCCAACACCAACAACCCGCCTTCTTTGAGGTACAAGTGTGCATCATCAAGCAACTTCTCTAACAAAGTTAGTCCACTTCCCTCATCAGTAAGCGCAAATCGCGGCTCAAAGCTTAACTCGGCTTCCAAATCATGCATCTCATCTTGGCTAACATAAGGCG
>JALUWH010000073.1 GCA_027019685.1 Ghiorsea sp.
GCTAGTTTGTTATGAATGTATAAAGAAATATTAGGAGTGGTAGCTGTAGCCATCACATGGATTGCCTTTCTGCCATATATTCGCTCCATACAACATGGTAAAACCAAGCCGCATGTTTTTTCATGGGTGATTTGGGGTTTAACCACCTTTATCGTGTTTCTGGGTCAAATAGCAGATGGTGGCGGGGCAGGCGCATGGGCGATTGGTGTATCAGGCGTTATCACCACCTATGTGGCATGGCTTGCTTATCAGAAAAAGGCCGATATTCAGATTACCCCAACCGATTGGATATTCTTTACGCTCGCCTTATGCGCTTTGCCTTTATGGTATATCCATGATGACCCATTATGGACGGTGGTGATTTTAACCAGCATTGATGCCTTGGGCTTTGGCTCGACCTTTCGCAAGTCGTATTATAAACCCTTTGATGAGCAGCTTGGCTTTTATGTGCTAATGACCACGCGCAATGCTGTGTCTATCGCTGCTCTCATTCATTATTCTATCACCACTGTGATTTTTCCAGCGCTTACGGGGTTCTTAGGTTTGCTCTTTATTCTGATGTTGCTTGTGCGGCGCAGACAAGTTGGGCATGGTTAGGAGGTTACGAACTATTGTTTAAGCCCGTCATTCCCGTGCAGGCAGGATTTTATAATGTTTTAATAAACTACCTGTCCCGTCATCCTCGCGAAGGCGGGGATCCATATTTCACCTAGTGGATACCCGATAAAAGCACTCGGGTATGACGGTAGTTTAATAGTTGAGCAACTATAGGAAGCGTAATGATTGAGTAAGAGTGGATACTCGTGTGGGTAGACATAAAGGAGAAGCGATGAGAATTGTATGGTTATTCATCTTTTTTGCTGTGCTGATTTGGTCGGGTATTAACCCCAAAGACTATTTTACTTGGTTTTTAGAGGTTGTACCTGCTTTGATTGGTTTTGTGGTGATGGCGTGGACATACAAAACTTTTCCGCTTACGCCGTTGGTATATACCCTTATTCTTATTCACTGCATCATTCTTATGGTGGGTGGTCACTATACTTATGCCGAAGTGCCGCTTTTTGACTGGTTGGCAGAGGTGATGGACTGGCAGCGCAATAACTATGATAAAGTCGGTCACTTTGCCCAAGGATTTGTGCCTGTGATGGTGGCAAGAGAGATTGTGATTCGTAAAGGTATTATTCCATTTCCTGCATGGCGAAACTTCTTTATCGTCTGTTTTTGTTTGGCATTCAGCGCGTTTTACGAACTCATCGAATGGTGGGTGGCGATAAGCACGGGTGAAGGTGCGGAAGCCTTTTTAGGTACGCAAGGTTATATATGGGATACCCAATCAGATATGGGCTTTGCATTGCTTGGCGCAATCACAGGACTTATTTTACTAAGCAAATGGCATGATAAGCAGTTGAAAGTAGTGAAATAATGTATACTGCCGTGCGATTTTAAGATTGATTATGAGGGGGGGCTAGCCCCCCCCCTCTTGAAAATCATTGTTTAACGTAAACGGCTAGGTAAGTAATTGTAGGCTTACCAAAACCCAAGCATCCAGGTTGCTGTATTTGGAAGACCGAGTGAAACTCATACCCTTCTGATGAACGAGCTGAAAACCTATCTTCAAGGCTTGAAATAGCCTTGTTAGAAAACTCTGATCCAATTGGTTCTATTTTATACTTCATATTATATTACCCCTCATTTTTTGGAAAATCTATGCCGCCGTTATTGGGGCGACATCTATATAGTCTTTTTATTGTTAGCTTAACGCCAGTAAAAAAACCATATTCTCTAATTGCCAATTCACTGTAATGTGAACAGCTAGGCTCGTATACGCATCTATTCCTTATAAAGGTAGGTGTAACTTTGCGATAAATACGCAATAAAGAAACCGCTAGCTTAATAGGTAATGAACCATTTGGCATACTCATGGCTGCTATTTTATCATCTTCTTTGGTTGTTCCTGTGAGTTTTCGCTCAATTGATGGGCGTAGATGTTCATCAACATTTATTTCAAATTGGTCTGGTTGCATTTATACTTCTACCCGAAACTCAATTTTATCATCCAAGTTGGATGTGATGACTTTGCAAACACCGTGACCAGGGTTGGTTTCTTTGGTGATGGTCACCAAATCATATTTGGACAAAATCTTTAAATCATTGTTTAGGCTGATAGGGCTTCGGTTTAAGGCTTTTGCCAAATGAGAAAAAATAGCTGTTTTTTCTTTTCTTAAATACTTCACTAAATTCGTGCGTTCTGGCTTGAGCAAAAGCATCAAGTCTTTGGCATCTACCCATATGGTGTTTTTGGGTGTGATAGCTTTGCCGCTATCTATTTCTTTTGCAGTTTCTTTGGTTGATGCAAAGAAATCAGAAAGGGTACCTGCTTTGATTTCAATACTCATTGGATATACTCCTTGATGTCCTGCTCAAATTGTTCAACTAAATCTTCATAGCTGGTGAAATCATCAACGGGTGAAATTTCACCAAAATAGTGTTTATGGTGATAATCATGGGCATTGTCATAACCGATAACCCGACCATTATCGCCTTGGAATAGGCTGAGATTGATATATGCGATACTGTATTTCACAACCTTGCCACTACTATCTTGCCAAGCTTCGACTTTAATCGCTCCACCACCTTTCTTTTGTGGAATAGTGTAGCTTTCATCAACAACTTTTAGGTATCGAGTTCTTTTTCTTTGACCCATGATAACGAATCATAGCAGACAAATAAATATTTATAAAGCTGTGTTGTAATAACTAACTCTAAGCTGACTACAACTCGATTCAGCATAACTTAGATAGGTAAAAGGGTCGCATCAAGCTAAGACAATGTTATATAATGGTTTAAAGCCTATATTGGTGGAAATAAGTACTTAGATGTCTCTTTGGAGAGTGAAACAGTTGTATTATGGTTTACGTGGCTTTAGCTCTTGAGCATTTACCTGTTCTCATCCATGCTTGCTTGTATGAAACAAGCGCAAACAACCCTAACCATTAACGCCCAAGGACGTGGATTTACGAATTTTACAAGAGAGCTACAAAGTTGGATAGCAGCGCAGGGTATTCAAACAGGTGTTGTCACTTTATTTGTGCAGCACACCAGTTGCTCGCTGATGATTCAGGAGAATGCTGACCCTGATGTGCTTACCGATATGGAAATGTTTATGAATAAACTTATTCAAGATGG
>JALUWH010000074.1 GCA_027019685.1 Ghiorsea sp.
CGATGAATAAATCAAGTCCTTTTTCGTATAGTTTTTTGACGGAGATTGAGCCAATTCTCAAATGTAGATTAAAGTCGGTTTCTGATTTTTCTTTGGTGGCAAGCAGTGCCATTTTACTTGGCTCAACATACGCCTCGGGAACAAGGATAGACGCGCCATCTCCTCCAAATACAAATGGAATTTCAATATCAGAGCATACATTAAGCACGGCTACAATAGACATTGCACCAATCATATTTACATCTTTATAACGACCATCTTTGATAGCTTGGGTACTGCCTTGAATGTCGGCGATAAACAAATGCCAATCAGGGTCAAAAGGAACGTAGGTTTTTACATCAAAAGATGCATTAAAATCTTTGTATGAAGGAATATCTTTCCAAAAGTTTTGACTCACTTGTTTACCTCTTCACCGTATCGCTCAGCATAACTATACGAAAAAGGTTTAAAGTGCTAAGGCTCACGTTTGATATTTTGTTTTTCAAACTTTTATATCGTAGGGTATCAAGGAGAGCAGTGTATTTTTTGAGTCTAAAGGTGACTGGTGACATTCTTAAATAAAAGAGCCTGAATACTTTTGCATTCAGGCTCATTTATTCATAGCTTCTCTTAATCAAGAATAATAGACTCTAAACGTTCCATATCATTAACCACACGCCATGTGCCTTCACCCGCAGTCACTTTTTCTTCCCACATTTGCAATCTGTCCATGTATTCACGTGGGTCAATATTATCACTGCGTAGCTTGGTAACATTTAATGCAACCACGTTAAAGCCATTTAATTGCAAAGGAATATCTCGCTGGTAACCTTTTTTGAGTTCCTCTTTCAAGTCGGAGAAAATCAAAACCGTTTTTTTGCCTACATTGGCTTCGTTAAGATATTCAACAGCTTGTAAGATGCCGCCCGTAATATCGGTATAACCACTGGATTTTACATTTTTTACAAAAGTATCAATTTTTTCTCTAAACTGACGTTTTTGACGGTTAGCAATGCTTGGTCTGTCATCAAAGGTCACTTTGGCAACAATATCTTTTTCACTAAAACTCGCTGTATCCACCCGCGCTACGGCGAAAGTGTCGCCAGGGTTAAGTTTGGCAAGTGTGAAATTAATCAAATGTTGTGCTTTGACCAATTCTTGGGTGTAAGTGCCAGATGTATCGAGCAACATATATACACCCTTAGTTGTGGGTAGTTGTTTGCCGCTATCGCAGCCGATGAGCATGATGGTGGCAATACTTATAATGAATATATTTTTCATGACGATGCTCCTTTGATGGTTTGTGTGTCTAACGGGTTAAACCCATGTTTATCTTTTTTGTTTTTGCTTGGTTCAGTGCCTTTGATTTTGGACTCCAACCAAAGCGGAATAAAGATAAAAAGGTCATATACACTGGTTAACATCAGCCCAAAGTAATGGCTGCTATTGGCAAGCAAGGCGAAGGTGAATACCAATGTACGAAGTATGCCCACGGCTGCAATGCCCAGCACTGTACGCGCTGAATGGATGAAAGATTCCAGTGGAATAGCAACAAAAACCAAAGCAAAAGGAAGGATAAAACCCATACCCATTTGTGCAGCCGTGGTAATCCAGCGGTCAGATAAACCTGATGCAGCAGTCATCACTTCAGCATTATTTAACAATGATGCGCGAAGGGCGGCATCATCTTGGGCAAGAATTTCACGCATATAAGCCAGTCCTGCTTCTACACTGGCAAGCATGAACAAAATGGAGAAGGTGATAAACACCATTTTGATGCGCATGCTATCTTTCATCGCACCAATGATGGGGAATAGACGTGTGATGCGTAAACTTTCCATCAGGAATAAACCCATGGCAACTTCAACCAAAATAATCACCAAAGCAGCAATGTTTGCTACTTTATACCCCATCATGCTGCTGCTACCACCAACCATTTCTTGCATGGGTCGGGAAATCAAGTTGAAGTTGATCATTGCTCCACCAATGGCAATGGCGAGCACAAAACCAGCAATAAAAAATTGGGTCAGCGATGAAGAGGACAATGTTTTTTTCGCAGTGTCCGTTTCATGAATAATTTGTTCATAGGTTTCCATTTGGCGATCAACCACTTTGGCGCGGTCAAGTAAGGCATTCACATCTTGGTCAACCTGTTTAAGGTCGTGATTCATAGCTCGCCAAGATGGACGCATTTTTTTAAGCAGCATGTGACGCTCTCTGCTTGCTTTTCTATATTCCTCTAGTGTTTTCTCATGATTCTTTTCCATAGAGCCATGAATACTATCTAGGATTTCACCCACCATAGGGTCGTTTTTGCTGGTGGCGATATTTGCCACTGCATCCACTGCTTTGGCCCAACCAGGAGCTTCAGGTGGCACATCGGCGCTGTTTTTATAGTCTTCATCCAGTTTGGTGACAACATCATCTACTTTGCGATGAAGGGTAGGGTATTCAGCTAAATCTTGCTCTACAATGCGGTTGATGCGCTCAAATTCACGCTCAATCTCATGTTCGGCAGCTTCTCGGCCTTCAGCAATAAGCACTTCTATATTACGTTGTGCAAGCCTTTGCTCAACGCCCGACAATGATTCGGATGCTTGTTGAAAAGCACTTTGAATTAATGAAGTGATAGATTTGATGATACCCCGCATAGGTTCTCTTGCGAGATAAGTGAGTGTAATCAGTATAACAAACCAGATTAACCCCGAAATTGCAGCCTTTTCAGACCATAGTAAAAATATTTCTGATAATGACATCTTAGCCTCCTTGTGTGCTGGTAGAACCAACAACGGTTGTTGATATCGATGAAATTAAATTATGGGTGCAGCTTTTGGATAAATGTAAGCGAAGTCACAGGGATGTCTCAGTACGCGCGTTTTTATAATGTAAAACGTTGATATAATTAATGTTTATTTAATGGTTGTGGGTATGTGTTGTACTGTGCCAAAATGACAACATAGGATGGGGATATGAGTCAAAAAATATCTGAATATGCATAAGCTTGCTTTTGGCTTGCAGGAAAAACATAGGTTTATTCACTTTTAGGTTGATATTTGGACATTGCGTTAAAAAAAACTACGCTAAGGCATCCGTAACAAACGATGAGGGTTGGGAGTTTTAGTGATTACAGGTGAATTGAAGAGTCA
>JALUWH010000075.1 GCA_027019685.1 Ghiorsea sp.
ATTTTCCACATGCTTATCATCATTGATATTATCCATGCCAGCCATTTGTGATGCTTCAAGTAGGTTGGGTGTGATAAAAGTTGCACCTTGATAATATGCTGTGTTTAAAGGTTTGGGGTCTACGCCGATAATCTTGCCTTGCAATTCTGGGATAAGTTTGCGTAACAACTCGGGTGTGAGCACACCCTTGGCATAATCAGAGATAATAATTGCTGATGCATGTTCTGCTTTGCTACGAATGGCATCCAGTAGCCAGTTTTGTGTAACAGCATCGATGTTGGAGTTCCACTCATGGTCATAGCGTACGATTTGTTGATGTTGGGCAATGACTCGTGTTTTGATGGCAGTGGGGCGGTTATTGGTTTTGGTGAGTACACCTGAATCATCTGAGCTAAGTTCGCCCAAGCGATGATGTACCCAAGCACCAGGTTCATCATCACCTACCACACCAAACATGGCAGATGGCGTATCGAGTGCATGTAAATTGCGAATCACATTGGCAGAACCACCCAAACGGCGATCTACTTTCCCAACATTGACCACGGGCACAGGTGCTTCGGGAGAAATACGCGTGACATCGCCCCAGATAAACTCATCTACAATAATGTCACCAATGACTAAAATCATGATGTTTCTCTCCTTTGCAAGCGAATCTCGGCTGCACGTTGGTTGACCTCGGTTTTGAGTTGCCCACAAGCAGCAGATATTTCTCTGCCCTTAGATATGCGAACCACTGCCACCACCCCTGCATCATTAAGGTAATTACGAAACATATCAACCACTTCATCAGCAGGTCGGGTCAAACGGCTGCCCATAAAAGGGTTGAAAGGCAGGATGTTGACAGTGCTACCCAATGATAAAGCAATATCACGCAGGCGTTTGGCATCATCCACGCTATCATTGATACCTGCAAGCAATACATATTCAATGAGAATACGTTTCTTATGGCGTGCAGCTACGTATTTTTCCATCACTGCAAGCAAGTCTTCAAGTGGATACTTTTGATTGATAGGCATGATTTGATTGCGTGTTTCATTGGTGGTGGCATTGAGTGAAACAGCCAAAGAACACGGTAAATCATCATCCAACATGCGCTCAATGGCAGGCACCAAACCCGCCGTAGAAATCGTCACACGACGTGGGCTTAATGCCATACCAAGTTCGTGGGTAACCATGCGCACAAATTGGGCAACATGTTCGTAATTATGCAGGGGTTCACCCATGCCCATCATCACGATATTACGCGGGAAGTACCCCAGTGTTTGTTTAGCAACCAAGACCTGTTGCATCATTTCGGCTGTGGTTAAATTGCGTGTTAAACCTGCGGTAGCCGTTAAACAAAATTCACAACCAATAGCACAACCTACTTGTGAAGATATACATTGGGTCAAACGCCCTTCAGCAGGAATAAGTACGGACTCAACATCTTTGTTGTCTGCCATGCGCATGAGTAGCTTTTGTGTGGTGTCTTCGGCTTGTTGGTTGGCAATGATTTCAGGTAAAGTCAAAGATGTGTTTTCTTGTAGCCAATGTAATAGTTTTTTAGGGAAGTCTGGGATGTTTTCCAAGTCAAACTCACCATAACGAAAGACTTTGCCCATGATTTTTTTTGCATGCACAGGCGACACATCTAGCTGTTCACAGATGTGAAGTAAATCTTGGTAGTCTAAGCCGAGTAGGGAAGGTTTAGGGTTCATCAGTTTACAGTGTCATCCCGAGCTAAGTCGAGGGAACTTTTATCTTGCATAGGTGTTTGCCCCTTGGATTTCTCCACGGTGGTCGAAATGACAAACAAAAAAGGGAGCAATAAAGCTCCCTAGTTTCAATATGTTGTAAAATATTAAAGGCCGTATTTGGCTTTGTTTGCTGCAATTTCTTCTGCAGATGGTGGCGTATGATCGGTCACTTCTGCAAGCTCGAAAGCATCACGGTCTGTATCGCAAAGGTCATTAAGTTCAATGTCAGATTCAAACACATCTGGCACATCTTCTTCAGGATAAATGGCTTCCCAAGGGCACTCTGGCTCACAAACTGCGCAGTCAATGCACTCTTCAGGTGAAATATAAAGCATATTTGGTGTCTTATCAGATACCTCTTTAGGCTGATAAAAACAATCCACAGGACATACCGCAACGCAAGCAGTATCAACACAATCTTTACAAAGCTGGGTAACAACAAAAGCCATAATTTTCACCTCTTTAGGAAATAGGAATAATGAGTAGATGCGAACTATACGAGTAAACATCATTTAGCCAAGCACAGAATGATATATGTGTGATGGATGTTATGTGCAGTGTTCAAAAAATGGTATAGCTTTGCCGCATGGATATATCTTATTTTGATTTTTTGATGCCCATACATTGGTTTGCCTTGGCTGCGGTTGTATTGTTTTTTATAGCACTTTACTTGTTTTATCGACACAGGAAATCGGATGCTTTCTTGTTAAAAAAAGCATGGCAAGAGCATAGCTGTGAACATATGAAAGATGCTGTCCTGTTTGATGGGGTAGATAGCTATCTTTTTGCTGATGATGTAGTGCTATTGCAGGGAAAAATATTGATTGTGAAACGTGATGAAAGCCAAGGTTATATCTTTGGTGCAAGTAATATTCATGAATGGACATGTGTGAAAAACCACGTAACAGGTAAATTTAACAATCCTTTAGAAAAAGTAGGGCACTTTGTCACCCAAGTGAAACAAGAGTGTGGTTTTGATGCTGTAGTGGGTTGTGTATTGTTTGGTAGCCAAGCTACTTTCCCTAAAGGTGTGCCCGATGGTGTATTACAAATGCAAATGTTGGCTGATGACCTTGAAAAGCTTAAAGGTGATGAGCAGCAGCATGACGCAGCAAAAGCAGCATGGGACAAACTAACGCAAATGATTGCGCATGATAAAACTAAAGTAACCTTATAAAAAGCATTTGTAGCGGTCATCTTGCCGAGTTAAAAATTAACTATGTAGGTTAGCCAACTTGGTTACCCTGAGTTAAGTCGTTGGGTAACCAAGTTGGTATGAGTTTATTGTGGTGTTTAAGCTTGTGACAAAAAGCGTTCAGCATCAAGTGCTGCTTTGCAGCCTTCGCCTGCTGAAGTAATAGCTTGGCGATACACAGGGTCT
>JALUWH010000076.1 GCA_027019685.1 Ghiorsea sp.
AATCACAGCTTTAGCTTCTTCTGCAGTTTTGATATGCGTAAATTCTTCGACATCTGCACCCGCAATAAAACCTGCCTTTTTATCCGATACAATAATCAAACCTTTGGCATCACTTTTTTCAATATCATCCAACTTTTTGCCCAAAGCTTTGACCACCGCTTGCGACAATACATTGGCTCCTTTATCGGGCACATCCAAATGCAGCCATGCAATACCTTGTTCATCCTGTTCCAGTGTCCATGCTTGTGATTTACTCATGACTCACCTCCAGACAACAACACCGCGCCACCTTGTCCGCCACCAATACAAAGTGAAGCTACACCACGTTTTTCACCATTGCGCTGCATACTATTGAGTAAGTGCAGCACAATCCGCGCCCCACTTGCCCCCACAGGATGCCCAATGGCAATCGCACCACCTTCTCGGTTGAGTTTATCCAGCGGAATATCGCCAACACCCTTCTCTTTCATATCTTGTAAACATGCCAACACCTGCACGGCAAAAGCTTCATTGATTTCCCAAGCATCAATATCATCAACACTCAGTTTGTTTCGCTCAAGCAATGGTGGAATGGCATACGCAGGGCCTAAACCCATGTGTTCAGGCGCTAAACCTGCCCATTGCACATCATCAAGTGTACCCAACACGGGTAATTTGTATTTCCGTACCGCTTGCGAACTGGCTAAAATCAGCATGGCTGCACCATCAGTGATTTGTGCTGAATTACCCGCTGTGACCATGCCAAATTTCCTATCAAATACAGGGCGAAGCTTACCCAGACTTTCAAGCGTAGAATCTGGACGCACCCCATCATCGCCAGCATACACATGCCCATGTTTATCCACGATAGACACGATTTCATCTTGCAAACCTCGACTTTCCATGCCCGATACCACTTTAAGATGGCTTTCTACGGCAAAAGCATCCATCTCTTCCCGATTAATCTGGTATTTATAAGCTAAGTTTTCTGCAGTTTCACCCATGCTTAAGCCCACCACAGAATCACTCAAACCTTTGATGATACCAATGATAGGTGCAAAAAATGCAGGTCTAAGTTTAGCCAATGCAGAAAGCTTTTGTGGCAATGTTTTGCTACGCTGAAAATCAGCCAACCAATCGGTCATGGCATGACTGAGCAATAAAGGTGCGCGACTCATTACTTCCGTGCCCCCTGCAAGAATCAAGTTGGATTCTCCCGCTTGAATTTTAAGCCTCGCCGCATCAAGCGATTGCATACCCGATGCACAATTGCGTTGTACTGTCCACGCCGGCACTTCTTTGCCACAACCCAAACGCAGCGCAATAATTCGTGCAATATTCATTTCATCAGGCTCTGGCATCACGCAACCCATAATCACTTCATCAAATTCACTGGGCTTAAAAGGCTGGCGCATCAGCAAACTTCGCCCTGCATACACTGCTAAATCCGATGCAGAGAATGGACCACGTTTACCTCGCGCTTTAAGAAATGGTGTTCGTACACCATCCACCACATATACTTTGCGTTTGCTCATGCCCGCACCTCCTCTGGCGTGTAGTCATCCACGGCAATCACCTGACTTCGTAATGTTAACCATGTTTGCAACTGCTCGTATTCTGTTTGACTAATCACGCTATCTTTCAATGCTTGTTTGAGTGTATCAGCAATCGCACCTGCTTTAACCGATGCTCGCCCATATGTATCTTTAAGTGTTTTCACCAAGGGTTCGCAAAGCAAGGTTTGCGCTAAAGCCTGCTCCAATTGCGCCAATGCTTCATCATCACCTTGCGGCACAAACACACCCTGTTTAAGCGTTTGCCTAAGTTCACCATTTTGCATGACTTCACGCGTTAAACCGTGCAACACTTTATCGGGTACAGGATGGTGTTTACCACCCCAAGGGAACAACATCCAAAGCCAAGCTTTACCCAACCAAGCCATAGGATAGTTACGCAGCGCAGCCATCAAGGCTTGTTCTGTGCGATACATCTCTTGCTCGACTGCTGCTTGGGCAAGCACACGCTCTGCTTCAGACTCACCTTGGTCGGCATACCATTTGAGCACTGCAGATGCCTGATAAAGACCACTCAAAGCATCTGCCAATCGACCTGATAATGATTCCGAAAATTTCAATTTTCCACCCAACGCCACCATGGACATATCCGCAATATAAGAAAATATAGCACTTAACCGATTGATGGCATGGTATGATGTTTGCAAGCTACTTTGCGGTGTAGCAGAGGGTATGATTGAGAACCACGCAAAACGCAATGCGCGAAGTTTACCCATTGCCAAGTTACCTATATGCCCCAACAATGCACGGTCAAATAAACTCACATCACCATCATGCAAAGCTTTCACTTCTTGCAACACATAAGGGTTGCAACGAATCGCACCTTGCCCAAAGGTAATCATGCTGCGCGTTAAAATATTTGCGCCTTCCACCGTGATACCCACAGGAATTGCCATATACACATGCGCCAATATATTCTTTTTACCGACAATAATGCCTTTACCACCCACCACATCCATCGCATTATTCACTGCTTTACGCATGGTTTCAGTGGTGTTGTATTTGGCAACTGCCGAAAGCACTGAAGGTTTTTCACCCAAATCCACAGCGCGAACCGTTAAACGCCGCACTGCATTCACTGTATATGCAGCTAAAACAATGCTCGCCACCCGTTCTGATACACCCTCAAAACGACCAATAGATATGCCAAACTGCTCACGGACTTTGACATAAGCCGTGCTCACTGCACATGCCATTTTTCCCGTACCACAACTAAGCGCAGGCAATGAAATCGCTCGACCTGCCGCCAAGCTTTCCATCAGCATACGCCAACCTTGCCCCACATAATCTTGCCCGCCCACCACAAAGCTCATGGGGATAAACACATCTTTGCCTTGTGTAGGCCCATTTTGAAATGGTGTGTATAGCGGATTATGCCGCTGACCAATGGTAATGCCCTGTGTATCCCTTGGAATCAGCGCAACCGTAATCCCAATATGTTCTTGCTCACCCAATAAGTGGTTAGGGTCATACAATTTAAAGGCTAAACCAATCAAGGTTGCCACAGGTGCAAGCGTGATATACCGCTTATCCCAATTTAAACGGATACCTA
>JALUWH010000077.1 GCA_027019685.1 Ghiorsea sp.
TCATGTTCGCGAACATGTGCACCCAAAATACGGTATTTCTCAAAATGATTGCCTTCACCAATCAAATGCAAATCCATATCACCCAACATGGGTGCAAAGCGGTACACATCTTCTTGCTGCCAAGTGTAACCTTCATGATTTTCAATGCGAAGGGTGTAATCCTTATCAAAGCTGCCTTTTTTCCAATGTTTTTCAAACACATCGGTACCTTCAATGCGTGTCATCATTTGGGCACGACCACCCTTGGGCACAAGCCACATTTTCTTAGCTTGGGGTTTTAAAGCACGAATAATAATGCCGCCATCAGGGTGTTCATGTCTGCCTAACCAAGCAAAAGGATCATGGCTTCGTGCTTCAACAACTGCCCATGCTTCAGGGGATAAAATAGGCGCAGACATCAGGTGATCACCGTAGGTTTATCTCTGCCTGTCAGCTCTGGTAGTTTGGATATGCGATTGGCTGCATCAATCATATCTGCCAATGCCTCTTGCGCATCCAAGCCATGTTTGGCGGTGTCTGGCTCATAGGATTCCAAATAAATGCGAATCGTTGCACCCGATGTGCCTGTGCCTGAAAGCCTGAAAATAATCCGCGAACCATCTTCAAACAATACACGTACACCTTGATTCTCGCTCACGCTGCCATCAATGGGGTCGGTATATGCAAAGTCATCACACATCTTCACCACACGCCCAGCCAAGGTTTGTCCTTTGAGACTATCAAACTGATCGCGTACATGTTGTAATACTTGCGTTGCCGCAGCAGAATCCACAGCTTCATAATCATGTCGCGAATAAAAGTTGCGCCCGTATGTTGCCCAATGGTCAGCCAACACACCTTCTACCGATTCTTGGCGAACTGCCAAAATGTTCAACCAAAATAATACTGCCCAAAGCCCATCTTTTTCACGCACATGGTCTGAACCTGTGCCAAAGGACTCTTCGCCGCATAAGGTTACTTTCCCTGCATCCATGAGATTACCAAAAAACTTCCAGCCTGTAGGTGTTTCAAAGCAATCAATGCCCAAAGCTTCTGCCACTCTATCCACAGCACCCGAAGTAGGCATAGAACGCGCTACACCTGCAATACCTTTGCTGTAAGCGGGTACTAATGTGGCATTGGCTGCCATCACTGCCAAAGAATCACTGGGAGTGACAAAGAAATGGTTGCCTAAAATCATATTGCGGTCGCCATCGCCATCGGATGCCGCGCCAAAATCAGGAGCATCATCAGCATACAATATATCTACCAGCTCGTGGGCATAGGTTAAATTTGGGTCAGGGTGTCCACCACCAAAATCATCTTTAGGTTCACCATTCATCACTGTGCCCTTAGGCGCACCCAATATGCCTTCTAAAATCACTTTGGCATAAGGACCAGTCACCGCGTGCATGGCATCAAAGGCAAACGAAAAGTCTTGTGCGAATAAACCGCGAATAGCATCAAAGTCGAATAGCTCTTGCATCAAAGCTGCATAATCAGCCACGGCATCAATGACTTCTACCTGCATATCACCCATGCTAAACCCACCTTTCTCATCAAGGTTGATGTCGGCACAATCTAAAATTTTATATGCTGTGATATTTAAAGTTCGCGCATAAATAGCTTCGGTGACATTTTCAGGGGCAGGACCGCCATTGCCAATATTATATTTAATACCAAAATCTTCATCAGGGCCTGCGGGGTTATGTGAAGCCGATAAAATCAGACCACCGAATGCTTTATATTTACGAATTACACAGGATGCGGCAGGGGTAGAAAGAATGCCGCCTTGTCCAACCAGTACTTTGGCAAAGCCATTGGCTGCAGCCATCTTTAATATAATTTGGATGGCTTCTCGGTTGTAAAATCTACCATCACCACCCAACACCAATGTTTGCCCGCTAATATCGCCAATCGAATCAAACACAGCCTGCACAAAATTCTCAAGATAGTGCGGCTGTTGGAATACTTTAACCTTGGCTCTTAGCCCAGAAGTGCCGGGGCGTTGCCCTTGAATGGGTTGTGTTGCAATGGATGTGATAGGCATGAAAAGCGCTCCTTTTTCTGTGGGGTAGGCTAAAGCAATGTTGGCATAAGCGAAACCACGGCATGAATATCCTTTGATAGCGAAAGCATACAGAAACTGTTAACCTCCGTCTTGCTTTATTAAAAAATATTAATGGTTTCTTGGGAGCAATATCCGATGTCAGAACAATCTCAAACTGCAATAGTAGAACGTAATATTAGTAAGCTTACCGCCAATACCGTGGCGTTAGTCTTGGCGGGTGGGCGCGGCTCTAGGCTAAAAGCTTTAACGCAATGGCGTGCTAAACCTGCTGTGCCGTTTGGTGGGAAATTTCGTATTATTGATTTCCCGATGTCTAATTGTATTAATTCAGGTATTCGTCGTATATCCGTAATCACACAATATAAATCGCATTCCCTACAACGTCATTTACAGCGTGGTTGGGGTTTCATGTCGGGTCAGTTTGGGGAGTTTGTAGAAGTGCTTCCTGCCCAGCAACGTATGGGTGAGGGTTGGTACACGGGCACTGCTGATGCGGTGTATCAAAACTTGGATATTATCCGCCATTACAATCCAGAGTATGTGGTGATTCTTGCAGGTGACCATATTTATAAAATGGACTATGGTAAAATGATTGCGGCTCATGCTGCCAAAGGTGCTGATATTACGGTGGGTTGTATTCCTGTACCACTAGAAGAAGCCAAAGCATTTGGTGTCATGGCGATTAATGATGAATCACGTATTGTAGAATTTGCTGAAAAACCTGATTCACCCAAACATATGCCAGGTGATGAAAGCCAAGCACTTGCTTCCATGGGTATTTATGTGTTTAGTGCCCAATATTTACGTGAACGTTTGATTCAAGATGCCAAAGATGAGGCATCTACCCATGATTTCGGACATGATCTTATTCCTCATGCTATTGAACATGCCAATGCATTTGCTTTCCCATTTTTAGATGCCAATACAGGTGCATCGGGTTATTGGAAAGATGTGGGCACAGTAGATTCGTATTGGGAAGCCAATATTAATTTGGCAGAAATTGAACCTGAATTGAATTTATATGATAATGATTGGCCCATTTGGACATATC
>JALUWH010000078.1 GCA_027019685.1 Ghiorsea sp.
GATATTGAAGGTTTGGTAGCAAGAATAGATGTTGCGGCATTTGATGGACGAGCAGCACAACATTTTGGGGAATTACGAGCAGAGCTATACCAAATCGGTAAACCCATAGGGCCTTATGATATGATGATTGCGGGTCATGCAAGGTCATTGGGCTTAACTTTGGTCACCAACAATATGAAAGAGTTTCAGCGAGTAGAAGGCTTGCGCCTTGAAAATTGGGTGGAAGTATAGTGGTACGATTTAGGGTAACTTCGCTGAATATGAAAAAGATAAAGAGCACAGGTTGGGTAAAGTTGCCAGCCAACCGCATCGAATGAAATACAAAAAACTAGCGTGATTACTTTTAAGCTTACCCATAACTTGACATTTGTATCTACTCGGATACACTGAATTGTATGATAGAAGTTCGTCAAACTGAAACGTACGCTCGTTGGTTTGCAAAACTTCGCAATATGCGCGCAAAAGCACGAATTGATGTAAGAGTTCGACGATTGTCTTTAGGCAATGCAGGTGATGTAAAGCCAGTGGGCGGTGGCATATCAGAATTACGAATTGATGTTGGTAAAGGTTACCGTGTTTATTATGTCAATCGTGGTGGTTGTTTGATTATCTTATTGGCTGGTGGTGATAAATCTTCACAGCAGCGTGATATTGAAAATGCTAAGACGATTGCAGCTGATATACAGGAGTAGTGATATGGGTGAAACAACAAAAGTATGGGATGTTAGTGAGCATTTAACCAATCCTGAAGCCATTGCTGAATATATGACAGCGGTACTCGAAGATGGAGACCCTGATTTGCTGCTTGCAGCATTGGGTGATATTGCTAAAGCAAAGGGTATGAGCAAGTTATCAAACGAAACAGGGCTTGGTCGAGAAAGCTTATATAAAGCTCTCTCTCCAGGTGCGAAACCGCGTTATGACACCATTTTGAAGGTCATGCGTGGCTTGGATATTCATCTAAGAGCATCGGTTTAAGGATTCAGGGAAAGTTGATGGAAAAGAGAATACTGCCCCCTTATTCCAAAAAGGGTAGTGAACTTCATAGCGTCCACTTTAATAAAATGTTGAAAAAAACGATTGTGAGTGAAGTGATAATTGCAAGCAATTAACAGCGGTGCAGCCCCTGCTCTCCGAGGGTATCGGAAACAGTTTCTATATACTCTAGGGCGAATAATTAAAGCTGATGTCGAGGTTTTTTATCCTGAAAAAATTGAAGATTTGTCTGTCTATGATGATAGAGGAAAGCTGGTTGAAATCATTCAGGTTAAAGATCATTCGAAGCCTTTATCATTTTCAGTTTTAAAATCGTTTTTTGATCAAGCAACCACCACTATCAATGAGCATCCAGATGTAAGTGTTACATTAGCTAACTATGGAACACTTGGCCCAGAGCTAAAAAGCGAGTTGGATAAAAAAGAGGCAGGTGCCAACTCTAAGTTTTGCGATGTTCGAAAAGCTATCCAGCGATTATATGTGCAAAAGTTAGATGAGACTGAAGAACTTCGAAGTATCATAGACTTTCTCTCATCTCAGCCGACGTTATCGGGAGACGCTCAATCTGCATTTGATATTCTGATGCAAAGTTTATACAGAGGCTCTGAAATTGGACAAAGCTACTCCAAGCAAAGTGTGCTTGAGCATATTCAAAAGATTGGCATATACCTAATAGGGCGTGAAGCTCATCATCAAGAGTGGGGCTCAAGCATATTACCTTTGGAAGCCAATGACGGTTACTCCAAGATTCAACTACGCGAAGAGTTTTGTCAGGGTGTTGGAGCAAGGTGGGAGCACATCGTCTCAGGGATTGATACTGTCCGCCCACAGTATTTGGAATCCATTGAAGAGGGCTTTAGGAATAATAATATCGTGATTATTCACGGCGCATCTGGACAGGGGAAGTCGACGCTCGCTTATCGTTTTCTTTATGACTTTTGTTCGGCTGCAACACGTTACGAGATTAGGGATATTAGCACACCAGAACGTGCGTTGAAGATCAGTGCTGCATTACGTGGGTATGAGTCTGGTTTGCCAGTACCACTTATTTTCTATGCAGATGTCAGTTATGCGGATAAAGGGCTTGCAGAGATATTAAAACAAGTAGTTGATATGCCGCATATTCAGTTGTTGCTGACGATAAGAGAGGAAGATTGGCGGTTAGTCTCTTTGAGTAAAGCGGATCTCAAGTTTACTGATATTGAATTGGACTTCAATGTGTCAGAAGCTCAACAGCTATTTGATTGTATTGAAAATAACTTTCCTGATTTTAGCCAAGCATGGGCTCAGTTTGGGGGGGAAGGGCCGCTCCTTGAATTTGTATACCTATTGAACCATACGGAGAACCTTCGTGACCGCTTAGAGCAACAATATAACCGTATCGCTGACAATATTGAATATCCTGATGACCTGAAGGTTTTGGAATATGTCGCAGTAGCAGGTAGTTGCGGAGCACGGATTGACCTGCGGAAGCTAAAAGAATTGATCCCTCAAGTACCACTCAAACGAATCATTGATCGATTGGAAAGCGAATATTTGATACGTCAAAATATTGAAGGAGCCTCGTTATCCAGCTTGCACTCTATCCGGGCAGGACTTTTAACAGGGATATTTATTGACCCCGTAATCAAGAGTTGGCCAGAAATGGCATTGAAATGTTTACCTGTGTTGTTAGATGAAGACTTCGAGCCTTTTCTATTACATATCTTTATTAATCATCCTGAGGCAGAAGAGACGATACTGCCTTATGTGCGAAGTACTCGGTTTCATACCTGGACAGGGGTTGGGGGAGTTGTACGAGCATTATTGTGGAAAGGTGTTTACGACTATATCCGAAATAACCAAGAGCTCATAAATGAGGTAAGAGACGATATAGGGGATGGTATCTGGCTAATTCTGGATTTCGACCTTGTTGGAATATTAGAGGATGAATCAGGTGGGGCAGGTATTCTGGATATTCTGCCCGCTGAAGGTCAAGTAAAAGCGAAACAGTGGCGCAGTCAGCAGTTGCCAAAGGCTGAAGCATTTACCGAACTCAACTCATGGCTGCGCATTGCTCTTTTTCCAACACAGCAATGTAAAGATGAAAGTGATTGGCGGGCATTGGGAGAAACAGCCTATTGGGTAGGTTTTGGCAAACTTGAAACTAATTTATACGATACTTTGGATTGGGAGGCCTTAACCAAATTTATCGACACGTTACCATTGGATGTATTGGGAACGCTGATTTACGGAATCTGGAATGGATTCTCAAATCGACCTCTTTTTTCGGAATGGTATAACCAGATTCGACCTAAATTACTGGAGCGTTTTCAGGATGAAACACTAACCCCATTTGTTGAAATGAAAGATGAGGTGATTCGAGCACATTTTATTGTGCCTATTGAAGAAAGCGAAGATGTCGATCAGGAGATAAAAAAAGGGATTAGCTTGCATCAGCAAGGGGTTGAGCATATTGAGTTGCTGGCTCAGTTATTTCCTCAATTTGAGGGTTTTGGATGCCAAGGTTATGGACATATGTTGTTCGATTTCATTGAACATGATGATACGATCAAGTCATCCGTTTCTTCGACTTATCTTCGCCCAGATTGGGTGACTCAAGTTAATAAGACTGCACGCATTCTGAGTGGCTATGAGTCCAGACCTGAAACTTGGCGGGAATACTGCGATCAAATGTTAGGTACTCGCCAAGGGTTGGTTCACTGCATGAATGAATTGCGGCTGTGTTTATCCAAGCATTTTCGTAGTAAGAAGCCAGTTCAGCAACTTATTTCATTGCCAGACTCTATAATGTGGAAAAAGGTGTCTCAGCAAGTTGCTCGAACCCCATCATTCCCATTGGAAGCACTGGATCAATGGGGTTTTACTGAAGAGGGAGGAGATAGTTCTGACTTGGAAGGGAAATCAGAGCAAAGTAATAAATCAAAAGAGGTGCGATCAACTGCGCATCTTCAGCGTTATAGACGGTACTTGAAAATAAAATCAAAAGTCTTTGACGGGGTGTCGAATTTTCTTAATCAAGCACCAGATTTTATTGTTGCCAATAGTCATCTTGGAAAGGCAAAAACAGTTGATGAGAAAAAAAGGATTCAAGAGGTGATTAAGTCATTGAATCTCAATCTAGATAAACCTTTTATAGTTGGATATAACTTATCTGAAGCAATAATTGCTTTGCCCGAATTTCAACGGCTCTATCGGCACCATTTCGCAGGGCTAACAGACTTGAGGCTGCTTGATAAACTGGAACAAGAAGAACAACAAGTTCTTAATTCCATCTGGTGCTTTTGGTATTTCTTTATCAATGACTCATCACATCATTGGAATACACCTGGAAAAGCAGTTGCTGCTCAGCTTGAGAAAAGAAAGGTGTCCATAAGAGAGCGTATTAAGCAGGGACTAGAGCGTGCTTCTACGGATGATGTCGTGATCAAATGCTTGCACAGTTCTCCGTTATATGAAAATGAGCCAGCATTGTGGGTTACAATTGATGGGGAAAACCCGATAGATGTATATAATCAATTTGAAGAAATGTATAAACAAATTCTGGTGTCATTGGGAGAGATTAAACTTCACTCTATTGATTATTACGCTTTGCAATTTCAATTCAGCCATTTAGTTGTTTTACCACTTGTTAGAGGAAAATTACTTGAACGCAGTGCTTGGGTTCTCCCAAATTACAAGTTGGTTTCTGAGCTCAATAGCACCCAAGATCTAAGCCAGTTAAATTATCTACCTCATCCGATAGATGCTGATGTACTGATAAATATTGGGCTGGATATTTGGAAAACTCCTCAGCTATCAGAAGCCAAGGCGTTATTTGAAGGCGTTGCTAAACTTCAAGTACAGCTTTTGCATATGGTTCAGGTTGGAAAAATTCCAGGGTTGGATAAGTCGGAAGGTAGTGTTGCTCAAGTTTATTTTGCAAGCCTTCAAGAAATCACTAGCCAGCATATGCAACAAGTATTTGATTCAAGTCAAATACTAGAGAACCAGTATCAGGAAGCATTATGCGATCTTCCCGAGGGTTCTGTAAATGAATACATAGAAGAAGCTTATCACGATCTTGCTGAAATATATGATGATCTCTTTCCTCCAGGGTTTCAAAATGGAAAAGCCGAGTTAGACATCGAAAAGATGGAAGAGTGGCAAAAGAAATTGGTGACTATTCAGGGTGATGTTTTTGAGATATATCTTAAGTGGGCGACTTATTTGGTAAGTGTTTGATAGTTTATCAAATATGATGGTACAAGGTATCGGGGTTTGTTTCGCGGACTTTAAGGTTGCTTAGTAGTGATAACGGCAGGAAATAATCGTTAATTTCTTATTATCTACGGCATAAACAAGACGGTTGGTATCATCAATTCTTCGAGAGTGAAAGCCTGCAAGGTTTTCTCTTAAAGCTTCAGGTTTACCAATACCCTCAAAAGGGATACGCATGGTTTCTTGAATAAGTTTATTGATGCGCTTTAAAGTCTTTTTATCTTGAGTTTGCCACCACACATAATCTTTCCACGCTTCTCTTGTCCAAGCGAGTGTGTTAAGCATCCTTTAAATCGTGGGTTTCTGTTTTGCCTTGTTGGTATTGGGCAATGGATTTTTCCAAGTGCGTGAGGTTGGCAGGGGATTGAAGCAGGTGGACAGTTTCCATCAAACTATTGAATGAATCCAAAGACATCACCACAGCATCGCTGGCATCTCTGCGATTAATGACAGTGTAGTCGGCATTATCAACAGCGTTATCCAACACATTTTTTAGATTGTTTCGTGCTTCTGTAAAATTAACCACCTGCATATCACCACCTCAACATGTACGATTTATTGCACAAGTCTAGCGTGGTTGCCTAAGTTGTACAACAAATAAGACATGTTAAAGTTTTGATGAACTATTTAAGAGCCTTGGCAATTTTAGTTGTTTTTCTATGATTGTGGGGTCGGGTCAAGCTGGATATGAAGCTTTTCACCTGCAAATTCTACAATATCACCTGACATAATCTTTTTTCTTTTTTGGGTTTCGACCTTACCGTTGAGTAAAACCTCACCTTCAGCAATCACGTGTTTTGCAACGCCACCACTGGAGGCTAGACCTTCAAACTTTAAGATTTTATAAAGTTCTGTGGGTTCTTTTGTTATAGTGACTTCTCTCATGGGTGTATCCTCAGTTGTTTTGGAGTTGGTTGAGATGGTTTAGGCTGATTCATTACGGACTACATCGAGGTCTCTGATCTTCTTTTCAAGGTAGAAGCAACCAAAGGGCAGAACCGAAGTGATAAAGGCGATGCTTAGCATGGAAGACGGCCATTTTTGTTGCCGATTGGTGGCATCTAACATGGGTAGGTAGGCAAGCCATAAGAAGCCGTGGATAGGACCAACGATTTTCACAAGGTCGATGCCATACTGATATTTGGCTGGCATGGCGATAAACAACAAGGCAATCAGCGATAGACCTTCAATCATGCTTAAAATTCTGAATTTTTTTAACATAGGGTGAATATCGCTCCATTGATTACATCACTACACATGATTGATACGCTACCTTAGTGCGGTGAATATTATTGTAAAATGAAGAGCAACATTCATCAGGTGTTCATTGCTTTGAAAATGAAATAGCATCACTGCATATGAGAATTGATATTGTAAACATAAAGCCGATTAAGATCGCAGCATTAGAGCATTTGGATGACCCTGAAACACTGGAGCAATCCATTGAGCTGTTTAGAACTTGGCGTAAAGAAAGCGGCTGCTCGCCCATTTCAATGAAGCGAACCTTTGGTGTGGCGCATAGCCGCCCAGAAGCAAAGCCAGCACAAGCCTTTCGCTTTGATATTTGTGCAGAAGTTGATGAAGATATTGCTGAGAACTCGTATGGCGTGGTGAATAAGAGCATTGAAGGTGGTCGTTATGCAAGGTTGCGCCATAAGGGTTCACAAGATGGTTTGCAGCAAAAGGTCAATGCGCTTTATCGCACATGGTTGCCCAACAGCGATGAACTGCAACGCGATGCGCCACTCTTCTTTGAATATGTAAACCTGACACCTGATGCTTTAGAGAGCGAATTTGTCACGGATATTTATTTCCCATTAAAACCATCAAGGGAATAGTTTTTCAACCATGCTCAAGCTGGTATGGGATTAACAGAAGAGTTGTTTAGATGTTGATAAACTGTTTTCGGGCTTTGGTAACCGAAGTTGTTTTTTGGTGTTTGTTTGGATGGCTTAGGTAGGTAAGCCATAAGAAGCCGTGAATAGAGCCAACGATTTTTACAAAGTCGATGCCATACTGATATTTGGCTGCCATGGCGATAAACAACAAGGCAGTAAACTAGCTCTTCAATTATACTTAAAATTTGCGATGAAGGTTATTGTAAAATGAAATAGCATCACTGGGTATGAGAATTGACACTGTGAACATAAAACCTCATTCGATGCCAGTTTTGGTTCAAAATTACATCACAATGAACAAAACATGTTTTTTCTAAAGTTTATGGTTTGGTTGGCGATACTTAGTCTTATATCGTGATAAACCATGAATACGGCTTGTTTTGAAGCTTAGTTTTTCTTAGGTGTTTTCACCGCCGATACATATGTATTACCCTTGATAAGAAGTGCTATATTCATTTATGGCACTCTATTTGCTTGTGTTCCCATGAAACTTTAATTTATTTTGATTTGAAAGGGAGTGCGTATGTCAGGTTTATTTTCCAATAGCTTTCAGCGCCTTGGCGCAGCAGCAGCTTCGCGTGAAACGTATCAAACAGTGATTTCAAGTAATATTGCTAATGCGGATACGCCGCATTTTAAGGCGGATAAACGCAATTTCTCAGACTTCTTTAAAAGTAAACTATCGGCATCACAGTCAAAATCTTTAGCGGTGACTCAACAAAATCATATTCAAGACACGGGTAGTTCAGGTTTATCTTTAAGTGTGTTTAACCGCTCTGAAGATGAACAACGTATGGATGGAAATACAGTGGATGTTGAGCATGAAATGGCAATGCTGGCTGAAAATCAATTGATGTATGAACTCAATATGAAAATTATACAGGGTAGATTAAGTGGCATTAGCAATGCCATCAAAGATGGAGGTCGCTAATGGCAAATGATTTATTTACTTCTATGCATATCAGCTCGGCTGGTATGGCTGCACAACGGGCGCGTATGGATGTGGTGTCCGAAAATATTGCAAACTCAGAATCAACACGCACAGAAGAGGGTGGTCCATATCGTAGAAATCAAGTGGTGTTTGAAACGGTTGGTGTGAAGTCTAATTTTAATAGTGTGTTTCGTGGTCATTTATCAGGTGGTGGTAATACATCACAAAGTGTTCGGGTGACTGAAGTATCCAAAGATATGAGCCCATTTAATGAGGTTTATGATCCAACCCATCCCGATGCAGATGCCAATGGTATGGTGAAGATGCCTAATGTGAACACCATTAAAGAAATGGTGGATATGAACTCAGCAGCACGAAGTTTTGAAGCCAATATTACAACCATGGATGCATCCAAACGTATGTTTCTTAAAGCTTTAGAGTTATTGCGTTAAGGCGAGGAGTTGAGTGATGAATATTCAAAGTTATGGTCCATATAATGTCAAACCAAGCTTGGGCAATGAAGCGAGTAAGACAGGTGAAAGTGGCAAAGGGCAATTTGCAGAAGTACTCAAACAATATGCCAGTGATATGAATACGGATGTGAAGGCAGCAGCAAAACAAGCTGAACATTTAGCCGTTACAGGTGAAGGTAATATGTCTGAGACGTTGATTGCCATGAAGCAAGCTAATTTATCTTTTCAATTGATGCTATCGGCAAGAAATAAAATGATGGATGCATACCGAGAAGTCATCCGCATGCAAGTGTAGTTGATGCTGCTTAAAAGCTTTCATTCCTGCGTTATTCATTTTGCTAATAGCGCTGCTATAAGCGGCAACGCATGCCTTGGACTAAAAGCTTTTAAACAACATCAAAGCTCTCATTGAAGTTAGAAAAGAATCATGAAGGGGAAAAGAAATGGCTGAAGGACTGACTCCAAGCAATAATCCAAATGCAGCAATGGCAGGGCAGCAAGAGGTTCTCACAGGTCAAGTGGCTGGTGAAGCACCAATATCTCAGGTTCAACATGTATTGATGAAAAACCGCCGTGCTATTTTATTTATGGCTGCTGCATTGATGTTTGCTGGTTTTGTGGGTTTGATGCTTTGGTCTTCAGAAAGCCCATACCGCACTGTGTATTCTGGCATGGATGAAAAAGATGCTGCTGCCATTGTAGAATTATTACAAAAGGAAAAGATACCTTATAAATTGCAAGGTTCGGGTACGGTGCTTGTGCCTGAAAATCAAGTGTATGCCGTGCGCTTGAAGTTAGCCAGTGAAGATATGATGCCAGGTAATGGTGAAGGTTTTGAAATTTTTGACCGAGCCAATGAATTTGGTGTAAGTGATTTCACGCAAAAAGTAAATTTACAGCGTGCTATGCAAGTGGAGTTAGCGCGCACGATTGAAGTATTACCTATTGTTTCGGCTGCGCGGGTGCATTTGGTATTACCCAAAGCGTCTGCATTTGCAGAGCGTGATAGAAAAGCTTCTGCTGCGGTGATGTTAAAACTTACGGGCAATAAAAAACTTAGCCCACAATCTGTAAACGCAATTCAAAATTTGGTTGCATCAGCAGTAGCAGAGTTGGATAGAAGTGATGTGACGATTGTAGATGCATCGGGTAATATGTTATCGGCTATGGATGAACAACAACCCGCAGGTGAAGGGCAGGGCATGTTGGATTATCAAGCTAAGCTTGAGCAGGGTTATGAGGTGCGTTTAACCAGCATGCTGGAGCAAATTGTTGGTTCGGGGCAAGCGATTGTTCGTGTAACGACAGACATTAATCGTGAACAAGTAGAAAGCAATGCACAAATTTTCAACCCTGATGAACAAGTGTTGCGCAGCTCTAAAACAGTGAAAGAGAGTCGTAAAGCTGTGGATGCTGTGGCAATGGGTGTGCCCGGCATGACATCAAATAACCCTGATTCTGTGAATCCTGATGGTTCTCTGGCAACGCAAAGCCCACCATCTGAAGAAGCTACACGAAATGAAAATACAGCGAATTATGAAATCAGCAGTCGCACAGAGCATCGCATTATACCTTTTGGTACGATTGAAAAGGTATCCATTGCTGTCATTGTGGGAGGTAGCTACAAAGAAGGTGAAAATGGTGATAAAACATTCGTGCCGCGCAGCGATGAAGAGTTGAGAACGATTAAAACTTTGGTACAAAATGCCGTTGGTTTTAATGAAGATAGAGGTGATTCTGTAGAAGTACAAAGTATGCCTTTGATGGATTTATCCAGTGCTTCTGCTGTGGATATGGAAGGTGTGGTAGATAAAACATTTTATTTGGAATTGATGCGTTATGGCTTAGCTATGCTTGCTTTGATTTTGGTTGCCTTTTTTATCATGAAACCACTTGCCAAGCGTATATCTGAAAGCAAAAAAGCAGAGGAATTGAATGCTTTGGGTTTGGATGCCAATGGTGTATCAATTACAGGGGTAGAATCAGAGCATGTTGCGCAGATGAATAAAGCACGGCGTGCGGTGTTGAGTAACCCCGATAGAGCCAGCCGTGTGGTTAATGAGTGGGTGAGCTCTGTATGACCGATAAAATCAAAGAACTTAAAGGTGAGGATAAGGCTGCGATTCTATTGTATGCCATAGGTCCTGAGGCTGCGACACCCATTATTCAAGATATGGATGACAAAACATTGGCTAGAGTGAGCCGTAAAATGTCTGAACTTGGTCGCATTGATACCGATGTTTTACAAGCTGTGTTGGATGAATATTTGGAAGTACATGAATCCAGTGACCCGCTTTTATACAGCTCTCAAAAAGATGTGATGCAGCTTTTAGAGCACGCTGTAGATCAAGAAAAAGCCAAAGAAATTATTGAATACCTAGAAAAACCAAGACAGCTCACGATTTGGGAAAAATTGTCACGTATTAATCCAGCCATGATTGTATCGTATATTGAGGCGGAACACCCTCAAACCATTGCTTTAATCTTGAGTAAAATTCCAGCAGATGTTGCCAGCCAAGTGATTGCTGAGCTTCCTGAAGAAATGCAAATCTCTGTGGTGTTGCGCATGTCAAAAATTGAATCCGTACCATCGGAGTTGGTTCGTGATATTGAAGAAACACTTGAGCGAGAAATGGCAGAAACTACAGGCAGTGCAGGTATTAGCTTTGATGGCATGGTGAGTTTGGTTGAGATTCTTAAAACATTGGATAAAGATATTTCTAAACCCTTGCTTGAACGCCTAGAAAGTAAAGATGAAGAGTTGTTTTCACAAGTGGATAAATTGTTACTTATCTTTGAAGATTTGTTGACCTTATCTGCCAAAGATATTCAAACCTTACTCAAACATATTTCATCTGATGATTTGGTCAAAGCGCTTAAAGGTGCACCCGATGAATTGGCAGAAAGTTTCTTTAGTAATATGTCGCAACGTGCAGCAGAGATTATGCGTGAAGATATGCAAGTGATGGGGCCATTAAAACTAGCGGATGTAGAGGAAGCGCAACAAAATATTTTGCAGGTGGTGCGCAAGCTTGATGATGAAGGTGCTATATCATTAAGTAGTGATGATATGGTGTAACGATGGCTTTAGAACCCTTACCTACAGCTACAATGGCTGAACAAAACCCACAAGAAAAAACGCTTTTTCCTTATGCTGATTTTAATGCCGCAGAGCCTGCAAATGATATGTCTTCTGCAGCACAGTTTGAGCCGCAAGTTGACACAGCAGGGAGCCAACAACACACACAAGCTATGCAACCTTTGATACAACAACCAAGCACAGCTTTGTCGGAAGAAAAGCAACGCATGGATGAGCTGGAGAAAATGCTTAGTGAGGCACAAAGTCGGGCTGCGGTGATTGAGCAGGAAGCTTATGATAAAGCGTATGCTGCAGGTGAGAAGTCTGGTTTGGCATTGGGTGAAAAGCGTGCTGAACAAATCATTGAAAGCATGCAACTTGTTTTACAGCATGCAGAGCAAGAGTTGGCTAACCTACAACAACAATCAGTCAATACCGTGATGGATATAACCTCTACGGTGATTGAATATGTGATGGGTGTTGAGCATATTGATTTAGGGCAAACTTTAGAAACTTCAATCAATCAAGCGATGACAGAATTGTTACCCAGTGCTGAATCTCGTGTGGTGTTGCTTGTTCACCCACAAGATTTGACCATGTTTAAAAAAATGACATCACTTAGCGATAACGTTCACTTTCAAACAGGGCAAGATATTCCAGCAGGAACATGTCGATTAATGACTGCCGAACAAGATGCCTTGATTGACCCCAAACAAAGCTTGGATAAAGCATTAAAACATGTGCGTCAACAATTGATGCCCCATGCTTGATTCTGCTTTGTGGGATAAGCAACAACGCCAGCAGGTGTTGGATGGTTTGAAATACCAGTCATCCACATCTATTCGTGGACGCGTATTTAAAGTGTTAGGCCCTATGATTGAAGCCACAGGCATGAAACGAAGCATTGGCGAAGCTTGTGATATTTTAACGGCATCAGGACATGCTATTGAAGCTGAGATTGTTGGTTTTCGTGATGATAAAACCTTGATGATGCCCGTGGGTTCCACGCGAGGCATAGCTCCCGGTGACGCTGTTGCACCACGCCATGCTTACCCATCTGTGCAGGTGGATGAACAACTTTTAGGTAAGGTGCTCAATGCATTGGGCGAACCTTTGGATGGAGCACCTTTAAGCAGCTATGGTGCATCATATTCTTTGTATGGTGAAAAGCTTAACCCCATGAAACGGCAGCTGATTCAAAAACCTATGGAACTTGGTGTACGTATGATGGATGCTTGTTTACCCATGGGGTTTGGGCAACGCTTGGGCTTGTTTGCAGGGCCTGGTGTGGGTAAAAGTATGTTGATGGGCATGTTGGCGCGTAATTCCGATGCGGAAATCAACGTGATTGCTTTGGTGGGTGAACGTAACCGAGAAGTCCGTGAATTTATTGATTATTCATTGGGTGAAGAAGCCTTGAAACGCACCATTGTGGTGGTAGCAACATCGGATATGCCACCTGTGCTTAGGGTGCGCTCGGCATTGATGGCGACCACTATTGCTGAGGTGTTTCGCGCTCAAGGTAAACAAGTTTTATTGATGATGGATAGTTTAACTCGTTTTGCCCAAGCCCAGCGTGAAATTGGCTTGATGCTGGGTGAGCCGCCTGCAAGCAAAGGTTTTACACCTTCATGTTTTACAACGATGGCAGATTTATTAGAGCGTGCGGGTCCTGGTGAAAATCAGGGTAGTATCAGTGCTTTTTATACAGTGTTGGTTGAAGGTGAAGATTTGAATGCAGACCCTGTAGCAGATTCCGCGATGTCAGTATTGGATGGGCATATTGTATTAGAGAGAAAATATGCCGAACGTGGTCATTACCCGGCAATTAACCTATTGCGCAGTATCAGTCGTTTAGAAAATCAGCTTAGTCCTCCTGAAGTATTAAAAGCGGCACGCGCCTTGCGTAAAGAAGTATCAGCGTATGAGCATATGGAGGATATGATTAAAATGGGTGCATATGAACAGGGTAGCAATCCAGAGCTTGATAGTATTATTCAACATATGCCAGCGATTGAGAAGTTTTTACAGCAAGGTATGCATGAGGCATGCAGTAGAGAAAGTGCAGAGCAAATGATTATACAATTGATTCAAAATAAACCGCACGCCACTGCGCAACAGGTTCAACAGTCACAGATTCAGCAGGTTGGGCAGCAAGTTGGGCAGCAGCCTGAATCACAAGGCTTTTGATGATGACACGCTCACCACACCAACTTCTAACACAAGTCTCAGAACATAAGCGGGATAAAGAAAGTGATATTCTCAAGCAGCTTACGGATTATCGCATTGAGCTTAAAGCAAAAATGAATGATGCCATTCAAATGCGGGCAACATTAGAAGCCCAACGTGTAAGCAATATGGAGCATGGTGCACAAGCAACAGAGCTGTTGATGTTGGAGCAGGCAACCCAAGAGCAACGTTTACGCATTTATGAAGTGAGCTGTGAAATTGCTGCTTTGGATAAAGCTATTGAAGAGCAGCGCAAGAAATGGTCTGAGCAGCACAAAAAGTGTAAAGCACATGAAACTATGGCACACAAACATGCACATACAATCCAGCATAAACAAGAACAAATACAGCAAAATATTTTGGATGATCAGTATTCAGCTAAAATGTTTGGCAACCGTACAGAGGTAGTATGATGGGTCGTTTGAATATGAATAAAATCGTGATGATGAGTTTGATGGTGGTGATTACAGTATTGGGTTTAGGTAAAATAAGCTTATCGTTTTTGCAGCAAGAACAAGTGCTTATTGCAACGACTACGCCAATAGAAATGGAGAAGACCAATGAAGTTGAAATAGATAAGGCTAGCATCGCTAAGAAAGCGGATGTGGAAAGTTGGGCAACTCAATTTATCAATCAAGATATAATTCCTTCGGTAGAAGCTGCCGAGCAAATGACACTTAAAGAAGAGCGCAATATACCACAACAAGATAGCAGTAATCTTTTGGCTTTGCGTGAGCAGAAAAAAGATTTAAGTGAACGTGAAAAGGCATTGGCAGAGCGAGAAGCTATTATCCAAGAAGCTGAGCAGCGCGCACAAGATAAAATTAAAGAACTATTACAGCTTGAAGCGCGGATTCAAACAATGTTGGCAGAAGAGCAAAGCATTAAAGATAAAAAAATCAAGCGTTTAACGGCAGTATATGAAGGCATGAAAGCAGATCGTGCTGCCCCCGTTATTGCGCAAATGGATTTAGCGATTGTGGTTAAAATCTTTTCGCGTATGAGTGAAAAACAAGTGGGTAAAATCTTATCTTTCTTGAATCCCAAACAAGCTGTAGTTATCAGTCAGGCGCTTACAGAACGTATTGCATCTGTAAAATAGGTATTATTTATTGTTCCAATAGCGTTGCATTTCAATGTATAAAAATGATGCAGACCATGTAATCAATACAAGCCCTGTAACCGCTTCAATACCAACTAAGAATCGTAATTCACCATGTGGCTCAATATCTCCAAAGCCCAGAGTGGTGAAGGTAGTGAGTGAGAAATAAGCTGAATCAATAAAACTACCATTGTAGTTGCCCTCTAAGGAACCCCAACCTTTATCGTTGTGCATGTAATAGTAGGCAAGGGCGAATATCCAAATTTCTGCAACATGTGCCAATAAAGTACCAAAAACGCCCAAGACAATTCTAAAGCGATAGCGAAGGGTACATTTGGGTATAAATCTGGTCATTTGATACAAAAATTCATAATGCAGCATCACAACAATAGCAACCACAAACGCATTAAAGAAAAAGCCGATAATCATTGAATCACTCCATGGGGCAGCACAAGTGCATCACGAATCTGCATATAAGCAATTAAAAACTCAATCATCATGCGCCAAACCATCTCAATCAATAATAATATCGCAGTAAATATTGTAATCAAGAGCATACGTTGCTTCCAGTTCAGAGATGACCATACAAGCTTTTTGATATGGTCATGACCTTGTCTGAATAATTGAAGTTTTTGACATATTTTTTTGCTAAAATGCCAAACCAACAAGGGAAGAATAAATGCGCCTATATTATACATGGCGATGAGTATGTAGCCGCTAATAAAACTTTGAAAGGTAAGAAAGTCTAACATTTAAATCCCTGTTCTTGATGAATAAATATATTGCATTGTGGCGCTAAGTCTCTTTTTGGCAAGCGTCATTAGGTTTTGTTATGTTTGTATAGTTTCAGCTTTGCTTAAAGTCAGTTAGTTTTGCCCAATGTTCACCTATTTACCCCAAGACTTGGAAAAATTGATTATATTTGAAGATTCGCGGTTTGTTTTTTTGAATAAACCCGCGGGTATCGCGGTGCATGGTGTGATTCAAGATGAAGAAAAGGGCGATAGTCTTGGCGTGATAGAGCTGTTGAGGCAAGCCAGACCTGCTGCGCCATATTTGGAGCTTGCTCATCGCTTGGATAAAGCTACATCGGGCGTGTTGGTGATTGCCAAACGCAAAAGCGCGTTAAGGGCATTTCAGAAGCAGCAAGAGAATAGGGGTGTGGACAAACACTATTTGGCGCTGGTGAAAGGTGTTTGGCAGGGCGGTCATAAAAAAGTAGATGCGCCGCTTTTGAAGACTACAGCTAAAGATGGCAAGTGGTCTGTGCAAGTGGATAAACAAAAGGGAAAGCGAGCCGTATCTTATTTCGCGCCTGTAAAAGTCCATGAAGATAGTTCGTTAGTTCGTATTAAAATCATTACAGGGCGTACACATCAAATCAGGGTTCATGCCAGCCATATTGGCTTTCCCATTGCAGGGGATGATATATATGGCGATAAAGCGTTTAATCAAAGCAAGCAATATAATCGTTTAATGCTTCATGCTGAATCTATCAAGTTCTCTTTACCTGATATTGCAGATTATGATATTCAAGCACCTTGTCAGGATTTCAACCTTTACAAGTAACCCTTTTTAGCTTTCTTCAACCGCCATAGTTGCCATTTTCATGGTGCTTTCAAATGATTTTGCGCCCGCAATAAACAAACCATTATGGCAGAACATGGCATCATCAATGCCAGTCGCGTCTTGCAGCGCTTTATCGGATAATCCTGCCCAACTTTTCGGTAGCTCTTTCCTGTTTTCAAATGTACCCAACGCCGCAGGCACAGTCTGAATACGCCATTCGCCTGTTTGCGATGGATACACCACAAACAATGCTTCATCGGACATATTTACCACCGTCTTTTTCCAAGGCGTATATTGCTCCAATACAATTACTCTTGGGTCTTCTGCTTTTTCAATGGCTTTAGCAACG
>JALUWH010000079.1 GCA_027019685.1 Ghiorsea sp.
CTGGGACAGCCCCGAAAAATTTATTGCACCTTGGACAAGTAGAAAAACCACATATCATTATAGATATAAAGAAATAAACGAAGCCTAAGCCAATAAAAAGAAACCAAAAATTGTCTTTTAATAATAAGTTTAACAAGAAAAATAAGAAAATAAATTCTCCCGCAATCAAAAGGCGATAAAGCCTCTTTTTAAGAAATTGTAACTTTCTTATCTCTAACAAATTTGGTTTATCTGCATCTATAACGCTTTTAGAATGTTTAATTTTATAATGCATATAAAATGGATTGATTACCACTCCAAAGGTAGCCAAAACTATTTGGCTTTCCTCAGCGTACCCATTAGCTCCAGCTATGAAAAGAATAACTCCAGCTGACAAGAAAATTACCCTTTCAGTCATATTCATTTTAATAACTTAGGCACTGTTCTCAATATGCAGCAATAATTTCCTGCGATATTCCTCAGGGTCTTTAGTCTGTGTCATCGCACCACCTCTTGGGTACAAAGCATCAAACAAACGCGATACCCAAAAGCGTAAAGCGCCCAAACGCAACAAACCATTCAGTGCTACTTTTTCATCAGCCGTCAACGCACGTTTAGATTCATAACCCTCTAAAAAAGCAGCCATACGTTGTTTGTCATCATCACCCAAGACAATCGCTTGCGCATTGATAGCAATGGCAATATCCATGGCATAAGCTGCATCATGGGCATAATAAAAATCAATCACACCCGATACTTGGTTACCCTGAAATAAGATATTATCTACAAATAAGTCCCCATGAATCACACCACTGGGTAAACCTTCAAACTGCTGTTGCTTTTGGTATGCCAACTCATCATCAAGTAAATCTACCGCATCTTGACCATAAGTTTTGGCTACATCCGCTTGCATCTCTGATATAGTATCTTCAAGCCACGAAAAACCCGTTGGGTTATCGCGGTATTCAGTAAAATTACTGCCCGCGATATGCAAGGTCGCCAAAGCTTTACCTGAAGACTCAAGCTGGGCTTCATTCAGCAAATCCAAAGTTTCACCCGATAAACATGATACAATACAGCCTTGTTTAACCCCATCTTCGGTGTTCAAGGCAAAAATAAGCGTTCCATCTTTTCGTACCATCACATCAGGGCTTTGCAAACCATGTGTTGCTAAATGTTTCATTAAACGCATGAAGTATGGCAACTCTTGCGCCCCCAAGCGTTCAAAAACAGTCAACACATAACGCTGTCCATCTTGCATATCGATAAAGAAATTACTGTTTTCAATGCCTGCAGCAATGCCTGTATAAGATTGTAACTTGCCTAGACTATAGTTCGCAAGAATGCGCTCAAAATCTTGTGTTGTAAGCTCTGTATAAACGGACATTGAAATTAAACCTTTTTTATTATTTTAAACGAAGGGCAGTTTCCAGCACATGGGCACCATATGCTCGCGCTGCAAGCAGTGCAGTATCGTCAACACCATCTGGCATACCTTCTTCATTCCCTGTGCGTACAGCCAAACCCCAGTGTAACCCTGCATATGCATAACCCGAAAGTGAGCGTGGGAAACCACATACCAACATGCCATGCTCTAAAAAGTTGGCATGTAGTGCGACCAATGTTTGCTCTACACCACCACCTGCACCGCCATATCCACCATACGTTGCAAACACACCACCAACTTTACCTTCAAGTTCACCTGCCATCCAAAGCTTAGAACCCGAATCAATCAACTGTTTCATTTGCCAAGCCATACTTCCCATATGCACTGGTGAACCAAAAATAAGCACATCCGCAGAGCGCATATCATCAAGATGAATATCAACAGCTTGCTTTAAAGCAATATCAGCCGCTTCATCTGCATCCGTAAGGGCTGCTTGAGCACCTGCTGCAATAGCCTCGGCTACAGCTTGCGTATGTGCATAATCCGAATGAAAAACAATCAATACATGCATACTTATCTTACCTTTTATGCGTGACCAATTTGTGTACTTAATTGACCGCGCTCAATACCAATACCATGTGCTGCTAATGTCCACTTATCTTCTGCAGGTGTATCAAAAACCAAAGCAGGTGTGGCATAACCCAAAAGCCAGTCGTTTTCTATCATTTCTTGTTCCAATTGTCCTGCACTCCAACCCGCATAACCTAACAATAAAAGAAACTTTTCAGGTCCTTTGCCTTGCGCCAATTCCTCCAAAATATCTTTGGATGTTGTTAAGTATAAATCATCGTGAATACGCATTGTAGAATCATAAATGGTATGGTCAGTATGCAACACAAAACCACGGTATGTATCCACAGGTCCTGCTTCATAAACCCACTGCTCACCAAACTTCATTTGCGCTTTCCCTTTAACAAGTGGTGCATCACAAAAACCCATATCATCCAATACATCAAACACACTAATGCCTTGGGTTTTATTCAATACCAAACCCATAGAACCTTCATCATCATGATGACAAAGCAATACCACACTATCTTTAAACATAGGGTCAATCATTGAAGGTGTTGCTAACAAAACTTTCCCAACCATATCTTCAATCATGTTATACTCCGATATTGGCTTTGTGCCATTTCAATTGCAGCTATTAAACTAGTATAACTGATATTACCTGTTCCTGCACGATTTAGTGCTGTGCCATGGTCAACACTTGTACGAATAAAGGGTAGCCCTAATGTAACATTCACTGTGTCACCAAAACTTAATGCTTTAATGGGAATTAAACCTTGATCATGGTAACAACATACAATGGCATCATAATGCTGACGCATATCCGCTGAAAAAAGCGTGTCTGCGGGAAGTGGGCCATCAACCTCTATGCCCTGCTCAGCTAAAACTTTTAATGCTGGTGCTAAAATATCAATTTCTTCTCTACCAAAATGACCTTGTTCCCCTGCATGCGGGTTTAAACCACACAATGCCAAGCGTGGGTTTGGTATGCCCATTTGCTGCTGCATGGTTTGGTAAGTGATACGAATATTGGTGATGGTATCTGCCTGATTAAGTAAGCTTGGTACATCTTTAATCGCCTCATGCGTAGTCAAAAGTGCAATGCGTACCATCTGTGAAGCCAACATCATGACCACACGCTCAACG
>JALUWH010000080.1 GCA_027019685.1 Ghiorsea sp.
TCCATTCCCAAACTTTTTCGATGAATTTCTCACGACCCAAATCACGGCGGTGAACACCTTGCGCATCAAGCTGACGCTCGACCACCATTTGCGTGGCAATACCTGCATGGTCTAGCCCAAGTTGCCAAAGCACTTCTTTGCCCATCATGCGCTGCCAGCGAATCAGAATATCCTGAATCGTACCAGAAAAAGCATGACCCATATGCAGGCTGCCCGTCACATTTGGTGGGGGCAGGGTGATGCTGTATGTGCCCACACCTTTAGGGTTGGGTTTAAAGGCATCAGAATTTAACCACTGTTCAGTAGTTTTTGGCTCTGTGGCTTGCGGGTTGTATGCTGTAGGCGAATCGCTCATGTGTTGTGTGTTCCTAGTATGTTCAATGTTTATATTTAATCTTTGTTGTTCAAATCTTTCATGTGATTTTTAATTCCAATGCTAATCAAACCAGGTAACCAAGTGTGTAAATGGTCGTTGATTTGCTGTGCGACATCTGCGCTCACGGCTTGTACCATATCTTGCAATTCATCATCACTTAAAAAGATTTTTTCTGTTTCTGCAGTCACTTGTTCTTCTAAGTCTTGCGGCTGCTCATTATCCTCTTGTAAGACTTCTTCCATCATGACTTCAACCAACTCGGTATGGTTGTCCAAGTCATCTTCTGAAGGAGCTATCAAGGTTTCAAGTTTATATACAGTATCTATACCAATATCTTCATCAAGGTCGAAAACCATGGCATCACCTCTGAGTAAATCGCTAGCTTCATTACCAGATATGTTTGTTTTGATATAGGTGTCATCGGCTAATACTGGTGTCGTATTTTCTGAATTACCTTTATCAGCATTACTTACATGCTGTTGAGGCGCATGGTCTGCTTTAGTGTCTGACTTGATGTGTTCTTCTTCTGCTTTTGATTCCTCTGTTTCTAATGTTTCTGTTTCAGTAGCATCGGTTTCTGGTTCATCTGCCTTTGATGCTTGTAGAGCATTAGCTTGGTGTTTGTCTGCTGTGTTGTCTTCTTCTGTAGTTTCTGCTTCGTTTGAGGTTTGCTCTATCCATAAAGGTAAAGCTTCTTGTGCGCTAGGTTCTAATAGTTCTTCAGTCAACAGAATACGATGACGTGGCATACTATCTTCTGTTACGGGTTCATCATCTTGATGTTCATCATGAGGTAATTCGGTTTCATCGGGGCTATTATCATCTAAGTTATCTTCAATGAAGTCGTTTTCAGCTAAGCTGTCTTCAATCACTTCGTCATGAATAACATCATCAACAGTGTTTGTATCAGCAGGCTCTTGCGTTTTTTCTGACGATAGCGGCATATCATTACCATCGTTTACTTCTGGAGCCTGTGCCTCTTGTTCATCTGCGCTTTTTTCTTGATTGGAGCTAACTGTATCATCGAAGTTAGGCAAATCAGTTTCATCCAGTGTAAAGTCAATCTCTTCATCAGCTTCTTGATTCAAATTAAGCATGGCATCTTTGTCTATATCGTGAACAGTATCAGCTTGTGTTTCTGCCTTGTGCTCTTTTTCAATGTTCTTCTCTGTTTTGCTCACGGCTTTAGGCTGTTCTTCGGACATACCCAATGATAAAAACTCATCAATATCAATTTGATCAAATTCAGAAAGCTCGGGTAAATCTACAGAGGAGGAAAGCCCTAAAGTGTCTTCAGAGGCTTTGACACCTTCTTTGACTGAATCTTTGCGTTCGTCATCTTGCAAAGTGTAAGGTTGTTTTTGGCTAAGCATTTCATCAATGCTTGCTAAAATTTCATCAATGTCGCGTTCATCGGGGCGCTTATCACTCATGCGGCGATGATAAGTTGCTTTATGAGTATGGGCAACAAGTCTTGTTTAAGCTTGGTCTAACAAGGCTTCGGCGCGTTGCATATCTTCAGGTGTATCTACACCCAAACAATGGTAATCACCAATGGTAACAGCGATAGGGTAACCATGATGTAATACCCTAAGTTGTTCTAGTTGTTCAACTTGTTCGGCTTTACATGGTGTTAAATCACTGTATTGAAGTAAAAAGTCACGACGATAGGCATACAACCCCACATGTTGTAGTTTGTCTGAGCCTTGTAGTGCGTCGCTGTTGCGTGGGTAAGGCAGTGGCGAGCGGCTAAAATACATGGCGTGTCCTGCAGCATTACAGACCACTTTAACTACATTAGGGTCATCAAAATCAGCTGCTTGGCGAATAGGGTGGGCAAGGGTTGCCATTTGTAGCTCAGCTTGATGTACAAAGGGCTTGATAACATCGCGAATAGCTTGCGGGTCTATCAATGGCTCATCACCTTGCACATTAATCACAATATCCACATCAATATTAGCAAAAGCTTGGGCAAGGCGGGATGTACCACTTTCATGGTCAGGATTGGTCATGGCGACTTCGGCACCAGCTTTGATGGCGACATCAGCAATGCCTTGATGATCTGTTGCTACAATCACGCGCCCAAACCTCGTTTCTAAGGCACGTTCAATCACGTGTGCTATCATAGGTTTGCCTGCTAGGTTGGCTAAAGGTTTGCCTGGAAAACGTGTGGAATCAAAACGAGCAGGAATACCTATGGCGTAAGTTAAATCAGGTGCAAGCTTAGACATGACTTGTATTCGCCATGGTTTCAATTTCTTGCCAATCTGCGGTGGCAGTGCCTACCTTGCCAACCACAACACCTGCTGCAAAATTGGCTATTTTGGCGGCTTCTAAAGGTGATTTTCCTCTAGCTAAACTGGCGGTAAATACTGCAATAACTGTATCACCAGCACCTGTCACATCAAAAACATCACGCGCAGCTGTAGGAATATGATGACATTGCTTGCCATCAAATAAGGTCATGCCTTGTTCGGAGCGAGTGATAAGAATATATGCCAAACCTAACTCTTGATGCAGGTGTTTTGCCATATTTTCCACATGCTTATCATCATTGATATTATCCATGCCTGCCATTTGTGATGCTTCAAGTAGGTTGGGTGTGATAAAAGTTGCACCTTGATAATATGCTGTGTTTAAAGGTTTGGGGTCTACGCCGATAATCTTGCCTTGTAATTCAGGGATAAGTTTGCGTAACAACT
>JALUWH010000081.1 GCA_027019685.1 Ghiorsea sp.
GAAGCTGTTCGATAATAGAGCTAGCATCATTATTGGGGCAACTGGCGCGGTAGCTTGGTATCAAATGTGTATTTACCCCTTGTAGCTCTAGGGTGTGGAGTAAGTCATCACTGCCTTCTTCGGCACGAAAGAAATATGCTTGTTGGGGCAAACTTTGCTGCTGATATGCTGCGATAAGACCTTTTTGAGATGCTTCTTCGGGAATAAAGGCTGGTGTGCAAGCATGTTCGTTAAGTGTTTGTGCAGTTTTATGACCAACGGCAACAATACGGAAGCCTTGCAAGCTTTTTTGAAGGTTACCTGTACACGAAGCTACGGCTTTTACACCATTGCTGCTGCTAAAAATAATGTCTGTGCTGCGTGTTGTTTCAGTGTGCAGCCCTGCTAAAGCTTGTTGTATATTGTTGTTTAGGTAATCAATCTGAATACATGGAAAATAGACAGGCATTGCCCCCATAGATTTGAGCTGCTTTGCCGTATTTTTGTTTTGTTCGCTTGTGCGGGTCAGCAGAATACGTTTGTTTTGAAGGTGATTCATAGGTTTAAACAACACAATGTAAGCAATAAAATTTCGCATATTTCAATGCCAGCACCCAAACAGTCGCCATTCATGCCTTGTACTTTTTGTTCTAAAAATATTTTCCAAGCCCATAACACTAGAGGTGTAAGTAAAAGTATGGGTGCAAATAAAAGGGATAAAATCAGTAGCGAAATCAACCAAGGTGTCAGATTAGCTTCACCTGCATCAAGTAACCAAGTGGCTAGCCCATCATGCAGGGGAGGTAATTCGCTAGCCCACCATGCTGCACCTAAACGTGCCCATGCAGGGATGAGAAGAAGCGGTGCAAATGTTGTAGAAAAACTAAGTACGGATAACAGAACAAGTTTGGATACTATTGCCAATATCAGAGCAATCACTGCAAAAGCGCCAATTTCAGGTGCTTTGAGGACTTCTAAAAAACGTGTTTTATCACCATGTGATGCCCCCAAAGCATCGGATAAGTCAGCTAAACCATCAAGGTGTAAGAACCCTGTACTTGCTATCCATAATGTCAGTACTAACAAAGCTGCAACGGCAGGGTTGAAACCTGAAAGTAACCACGCGCTGAGATAAAAGATAAAACCTAAGCCTAAGCCCACTAAAGGCATCATGGATAGCTGAGGCGGAGTGTCTTGCGTTGTTTGTGGTGAAGGCAGCGTGGTTAAAAATGACCACGTAGCGATAAATTTATCTTTGTTTTCAAGCATGATGATTCATAAACCACAACATGGGTGATTCTCCTTGTACAAAGGTGATACGTGACCAAGCAGCATGCGGAATATATAAGCTGCTGAGGTGTTGTTTGGGAATATGTAATACTTGCCCAAGTAATAGACGAATCACACCGCCATGGGTGACCAATAGATGATGTCCACCTTGTTCCATATGTTGGGAAATATAATCATGCCAAGTGGTGCTAACGCGCTGCTCAAAATCAGTAAATGTTTCACCATTGGGCGGCTTAAGCTGGCTGATGTCTTGGCGAAAGTTGGGCTCTTGTTGAATCAGTGTCTGAATGTCTTTGCCTTCCCAGTCACCAAAATTCATTTCACTAAAACCAATATGATAGCTTGTGTTGATGTGCTGCCTTGTGTTTAACTTTTCGCTAAGCCAAGCACAGCGTTTTAAGGGCGAGCTCATGATATGTGCAATAGGCTCTTTATGGATGATTTTGGCAGCCTTTAGTGCTTGTGATTTCCCTAAATCACTTAAGGGAACATCCGTTGCCCCATATAGCTTTCCAGCTTCTGCTTCTGTCTCGCCATGGCGGAGAATATCAACGGTGAGAATAGGGGGTGACATGGTTATAAAATATAACGTGAAAGATCTTCGCTTTCTGCTGTTTCACCCAAACAATCACGAACATATGTATCATCAATGACCAATGTCTTCTCTGTACGGTCGCAAGCATCAAAGCTGACTTCATCCAAAACACGTTCTAAAAGTGTATGTAAACGTCTAGCACCGATATTTTCAGTTTTTTCATTGACCAATACGGTTGTTTTAGCAATTTCAGCAACACCAGACTCTGCAAATTCAAGACTAATGCCTTCTGTAGCTAGCAGGGCTGTATATTGTTGGGTTAATGCACATTCGGGTTCAACCAAGATGCGTCTAAAATCATCTTCAGTTAAAGCTTGAAGTTGTACGCGAATGGGGAAACGACCTTGGAGTTCGGGTACCAAATCAGAAGGTTTGCTCAAATGAAATGCACCTGATGCAATGAATAAAATATGATTGGTACTGACTGAACCATGTTTAGTGCTGACAGACGTGCCTTCAACCAAAGGAAGTAAGTCACGCTGCACACCTTGACGGGATACATCACCATTTGTGCCTTCACGGTGTGTGATTTTGTCGATTTCATCCAAGAATACGATGCCTGAATTTTCAGTGCGTTGAATGGCTTCTTCTTTGACTTTATCATTATCAATTAAGCGTGATGCTTCTTGTTGCTTGAGGATTTCCATTGCCTCTTGGATAGTGACACGCTTTGTTTTCTTTTTATCGCCCAAAATTCCACCCAACATGTCTTTAATATCCATATTATTATCTTCATTGGGGTTGTTACTAAATACTTGTAGCAGGGGCATGTCGTGGTGTTCAGGAATATCGATTTCAATTTGGCGACTGTTTAATTCACCCAAACGAAGTTTATGCCGCATTTTATCCCTAGAGCTGCGGTGTGGGTTGGGCGCATCGGCGGAAACGGGGCGGGTATGTTCTTCCACAGGTGTAGGAATAAGAATATCCAATATACGCTCTTCTGCAGCTTCTTCAGCACGAACTTTGACTTTATTTACATGCTCTTCTTTGACCATTTTAATGGCAGTGTCGAGTAGGTCGCGAATAATCGATTCCACATCACGCCCAACATAACCAACTTCGGTATATTTGGTGGCTTCCACTTTAATAAAGGGTGCTTTGGCAAGCTTGGCTAGGCGGCGAGCAATTTCTGTTTTGCCTACACCAGTTGAACCAATCATGAGTATGTTTTTTGGCGTGATTTCTTCACGCATTGGTGAGCT
>JALUWH010000082.1 GCA_027019685.1 Ghiorsea sp.
CCATCTTACAGCCTAACGGACACTCCAGCTTCTCTTTATGCCAATAATCGTAGCTATAGAGCAACATCACCTGTGTGTAATTTGACGGGAGTTCAAGGTGCAGTACTGGGTTATCAGATGGAATTATATACAGAATCAAACTGGGATATTTTAAATGTTGAAACATCACCAGATGGTGTTAATTGGACAGTACAAAGTGCTTGGTCAGGTACAACCAATGGTTCTTTTTTTCCATTTGAATCAAACATGGCGAGTTTGGATGGGTATGCAACAGCACAAGTTCGTTTTCGTTTAGATACAGATGGTTCTGTAGTATTTGGTGGTTATCATGTCGATGATGTACAAATTACCGCACCCAATACAGGCATAGCCTCCCATTCAGCAGCAGATTATGCATTTTTAGATGGTACAAGTATGGCGACACCCAATGTTGCAGGTGCTGCGGCTTTAGTGTGGGCAAATGAGCCTGCATTAACAGTTCAGCAAATTAAAAGTCGCCTATTAAATAATGGTGATAGTGTTGCTGCTTTAGCAGGGAAAACTGTGACAGGTAAACGCGTGAATGTTGTGATGGCAATGCCAATGGTCGCACCGACAGGCTTGTCTGCTAGTGCCATTAGCTCTTCTCAAGTTAATCTTACATGGATGGACAATGCAATCAATGAAGACTCTTATCGTGTGGAACGTGATGCTGGTGCAGGCTTTGTAACACTTGCTACAGTATTAGCCAATGCCACGGCATATTCAGACATTGTGGCACCTGCTGGTACAGTACTAACATATAGAGTGGTTGCTTTGGCGCGTGATGGGCGAACGATAAACTCAGCTACAGCTACAGCGACAACACCAGATACTACTGCGCCAGTTATCACCATGCTTGGAAGCACTCCTGTTTCGTTGATTGTTGGGTCGGCTTATATTGATGCTGGAGCTACAGCAAATGATAATGTGGATGGTAATATTACTGCCAATATCACTACAGTAAGTACGGTGAATACAGCGGTTGTAGGCAATTATACGGTCACATATGATGTAAGTGATGCCGCAGGTAATGCAGCAATACAGGTTGTGCGTGCAGTTAATGTGACACCATTAGATACCACTGCGCCAGTTATCACCATGCTTGGAAGCACTCCTGTTTCGTTGATTGTTGGGTCGGCTTATATTGATGCTGGAGCTACAGCAAATGATAATGTGGATGGTAATATTACTGCCAATATCACTACGATAAGTACGGTGAATACAGCGGTTGTAGGCAATTATACGGTCACATATGATGTAAGCGATGCCGCAGGTAATGCTGCAATACAAGTTGTACGCACAGTTAATGTGACTGTAGATAATATTATACCAGTTATCACCATGCTTGGAAGCACTCCTGTTTCGTTGACTGTTGGGTCGGCTTATATTGATGCTGGAGCTACAGCAAATGATAATGTGGATGGTAATATTACTGCCAATATCACTACAGTAAGTACGGTAAACACATCGGTTGTAGGTAACTATACAGTCACATACGATGTAAGTGATGCCACAGGTAATGCAGCAATACAGGTTGTGCGTACAGTTAATGTGACTGCGGTACCATCTACCCCAGCACCAGCACCAGAAGGTGGCGGCGGAGGTTGTGTGATGGGAGTTCAGCAAAATGAGGTGGATCCACTATTCCCTGTTTTAATTGTTTTGGCTTTGGGTGTGCTTTATCGCCGTAGGCGAAATATGTAAACTACACTTTAGTTGATGGTTTTAAAGGCTACTGTTTTTTGCAGTAGCCTTTTTTATGGGTAGGCATTATTTTCCAGAAATAGAAATATTTTCCTATTTGGATAGCTTGCGAAGACCATAAGCCATTGATAAATAAGTTGTTTCATACTGGCAGAGTAGTTGCTCAATGGTGGTATGAGAAGACTTATATTACCAGTTCAATTTAGCCTTATGTTTTTAGCCTTATGTGTTTTTATAGCACCCAGCTTCGCAGATGATTTTAGTTTACTTTTGAATGGTAAAGCATATCACTTAAAAGATGCACCCGTAGGTCAGCCGAGTTTTAACGAAAGAAACTGGGGTACAGGGTTTCAATATGACTTTACCGATAACCACACTGACTGGATTCCTTTTATCACAGCTTCTGGTTTTTTAGATTCACATAAGAACCCATCTTATTATGCTGGTGGTGGTATGATGCGCCGCTTTCACAAGGATGATAGTTCGTTATATGCAGATGTTGGTTTGGTTGCTTTTTTGATGACTAGAGAAAATTTTAAGAACAATAAACCCTTTCCTGGTGCTCTACCTGTTATGACGTTAGGCACTGAAAATATAGCTGTAAATATTACTTATATCCCAAAAGTAGACCCTAAAATGGTAGCTTTATTTTTCTTTCAATTAAAGGTGGATGTTCTTACTTTCTAAAGTTTTATTGTGATGTTAGGGCGTATCATTTAGACTGTAGCTAATGGATATGTTGTACTGGATGCTTCCCTACCTCGGGCTGGGATTGGTTGTTGGGTTTCTTGCGGGATTATTGGGTATTGGTGGTGGCGGCATTATGGTACCCGTGCTGATTATGATTTTTTCTTACCAAGGTTTTGATAGCTCACAAGTTGTACATTTGGCTTTAGGCACTTCAATGGCGGCTATTGTGTTTACAGCGATTTCTTCTGCTTATCATCATCATCAACGTGGTGTTGTGCGTTGGGATGTTTGGAAAAGTATGACTACGGGTTTGTTGTTAGGTACGTTTAGCTTATCTTTTGCTGCTTCTTATATGCCACGAACGTTTCTGGCAGTATTTTTTAGTGTGTTTATGACTTATGTGGCTGCACAGATGTTTCTGAATATCAAACCCAAACCTAGCCAAACATTGCCAAACAGCCTTGGGCTTGCTTTAACAGGATTTGGCATTGGGAGCATTTCAGCCTTGGTCGCGATTGGTGGGGGTACGATGAGTGTACCTTTCTTAACATGGTGCAATGTGAAGATGCAACATGCTATTGCTACGTCTGC
>JALUWH010000083.1 GCA_027019685.1 Ghiorsea sp.
ACTTCATCGTATAAAAAATACATCCAAACACGTTTGTTCGCTTTGCTATTGATAGCTGCTTCGGCAGATTGTGTTTTATTGGGTAAATACAAAGCACCAATATAAATATCAAAGAAAAACTTGGTGCGAACGCCCGCACCATTAAGCAGCAATGTTTGTCCACCTATACTTGCTGTATCGGCAACTTGTATGCCTTCAATTTCTACGGCTTGCGCTGCTGTAGTTAGTCCAATACCAAAACATAAACCAACCATTAAAATAAATTGTTTCATCTCAAGCCTCCCAGCATTTAGAGCTTCCTTAAATAAAAGGATAGCTGAAATATACTTTTTTACAAATCCAGATAGTAATATTACTAGTATTTTTCTGACTTCAATCACTAAATCTAATACATTAAAACTCAAATGATATACCAAATAGGTTTCGCTTAACGAATGGGACAATATTCGTATCATGATTTATCCTATAAATGCTAAAAGCAGTATGGGCAATGAGTAAAGCATTGAGTACATGTGCATTTCCACCATAACTCTCATAAACATCAATATCATTGCCTCGCCAACCATTCTCACCAATACGTTTTGTATAAAAGTTATACACATATGAAGCATTGGATAATAAATTAGCCGCTAACATGCCTTGGGTAAAAGATTTATCATGCAAACTTTCATTCTGAATGATAACTTCAGTAGTCACACTCGTAGCTAAAAGACCTGATGCCGATACAAGCTGATTCTGTTGGTTTGAGAGAGTAGGCTCATAATAAGTAGCCCCTGAAAGCAGCCCATTTTGATACAATTCAATTTTACTTACATGCCCACCCGCAGCTTCGACAGCAGTCGCATGTCCCAGTTCATGAACGGCAATACTGGAGAATATACCAAGTGTGAATTCTCCTATCTCTAGAGCACCTGCTTTGGCTTGTGCTGAAAATATGAGTATAAAACCAATAAGAACCATCATCTTAACTGCAGATAGCATATACCCTATCTTCGTTCTAGGTTTGATGATTGATAAGTATCATCATAATTTTCACGAACGCGAGATACACATGCCTCATAATTTCTAGGATTCATCGTTTTTCTGCAATTATACTTCGCCATCTGCTCACCAATCTCCAAAAAACCTTCCTTACGAAAGTCTGTACCCGAACAACCAGTAAGGAAGACTGCAGTTAGCAAAGCAATAAAGGTGTAACGGATAAAACTTGTTTGTCTCCCAAATAAATATCCCATTATAACCATACGATTACATCCTCCGTCCTCTTTTTTTTCTTTCATTTCTGATTGCAGATTTTTTTCATTTTAATTTCAAGCCATGGAAATAGTTCATTGTTGGGGTATCGCGTAGCCATTTCTTGAGCACGTTCTTTTCTTTGACAAGCGTTAGCTTGATTGGTTTCAGTTTGCAGCAATAACAAGCGTGATGCTTCTGGGGAAAATACAGGTGCATATTTGATGGCGCGATGGATATATTGAAGACCAAGTTTAGCATCACCAGATAGGTCAATCATCCATGTTAGCCATTTGAGATAAAAAGGAACATTACCAGTATGATACTCATAAAAACCCAATACCATATATGCATCTTCAACCTCTGGGTGATTGCGCACAAGCTCACGCAGCGTATCACGGCCCTCTCGGCCAGCCTGATAAGCATTCAGCCATTCCCCAAGCCGCATATAGGCTAAACCGCGAAATGCCTGCGATAAACCAAGGCTAAGTTTCCAGTTTGGGTTATCGGGTTGCTTACTTATTTTTGATTGGGCGCGTTGTATATTCTTTGAAAGCATCCCCAAAATATTGTGCAAGGTGGTAAGTCGAATATTCTTATCATAAGTCGATTCAGCTTTAGCCCATAAAGGCGCAACTTTCATGAATCCTAGCAATGGATAATTTGGATATTGATGTTCCAGTTGTTGGATACTGGAAGCAGCCTTTTCATTTTCGACATTCATCAATTGATCCACAACTTGACGAGCAAGCTGGGTTGCTGGTTCGTTTGCCAAAGCTATGTTCGGAAAAACGAATGAAATCATGAAATATATAATGCTTTGCAAATATAAAATATTACGCATCGAGATTAAGTAAGTCGCTAAGTGCTTGCACATAGGTAGATAGCGCTTGTTTGCCGTATTCAGATAGACTGTAGAAGGTTAGCGCGCGTTTCCCACTATTATTCTGGTTCGTCTTAGACGCTTTACGCACATCAACATAACCCGTTTGGGTAAGCTTTTTCATATGCGCTTCCAGATTACCATCGGTCAGCTTCAATGTTTGTTTTAACTCATTGAATGTAGCTTCGCCACGCGCGGCAAGAAAAGCAGCAATTCTAGTGCGAATTGGCTGGTGTAAAATTCTATCTAATGTTGCATAAGGGTCTTGATTGGTCATATCTATTTTCGTGTTGGCAAAAGGTCTAATTGCGTATCCATATTCAACCCTTTTTGCGCATTAATATCGATAAACAAGTCGTTAATTCTTAATATTTGTTGGCTAGATATGTTTGACCAATCACCTTGTTCTACACGATACATGCCATTGAGTTTCCCATTTTCAAGGACAACTTCGATGCTTTTATTCAGGGTTAGAGGTAGTTCTATTGGCATACTATCATCAATTATATCACCTTTAGCTGATAATTTTAATGGCACTACCGTTCCTGCTGGAATATGGATGACTTGCAACCCCTTTTGTGAGGTGGGCTGACTCATGTATTTCGCTAATGAAATACTTGTTATTGGCACATCTATTTTGTTGATATTGCTCTCAATTTTATAAGCTGCATAACCTGGAACTACTGCAATAACTAACCACACAATGACGGCATAAGACTTATTTGCCCGCCAAAACCCAGTTTTTTGATAGAGCATAAAACCAAGAAGCGGAATCCCAAAACCATAAACAGATATAGCCACCCATGTTAAACCTGTATATGGCAATAATGCAGGCAAGAAAACACCAATTGCAA
>JALUWH010000084.1 GCA_027019685.1 Ghiorsea sp.
AGTCATTTTTAATATAAAGCTCTTTCACACCCAAGGCTTTAGCTAAGCGGTCTGCTTTCACCAATGGGGTAAAACCATTGTTTGCACCAACTTTTGGCTCACCATCAATAGGAAGAAGCTCTTTATAACGCCACATGTTTTGCGGGCGCGATTCAATCAACTCACGGGTGAATTTACCCTCAAGTTTTTCATAGTCATAAACCACTTCCAATGGCCCAAAACAAAACTCACACACATGGGTAGGCTGAATATCATATTCTTGACCACACTCACGGCATTTTAAGGCACGAACGATACTTTCACTCAATGTTATCTCCTGTGCAAAAAAGCGTCCTCTTTTGCGGAACATTATTTATTATACTTCAAAACTTTTTATACAGAATCCGAAAACAAAAAAACCCTCGCGATAAAGCGAAGGTTGAAAGAAAATGCACGCAGTGTGCGAATAAACTCACAACCCGAACATTATCGCTCCTAGACTTCAAAACACTCTAGGCAGGCATTGGCACCATTCCTTCTCGCCCTATCTCTTAAGATAAAACTTGAGGCGGTTGCCGCAGTTTCGTAGGGCCTGTAACCCTCCACTGCTCTGGATAAACTCGGATCCAATATGTGTGCCGAATTATCGGTAGTATTTTTTAAAACGCAAGTAAAAAGATTTATGCCTAGATTTATACACTTGCCCCCCCCGCAATCAGCTATGGTTCCCACCATTCATCTAAATAAAGGAGCATTAAAAAAATGAAAACACTTTTCAAAACAGCTATTATTTTTTCAGGTCTTTTGCTTGCCAGCTGCGGGGGCAGTGATAGCTCAACAAGCAATACAACCACAACCACATCCAATCCTGCATGTACTGTTGCGACAACAACGTTTTTGTCACCAACAACACTTCATGTGATTACAATGGTAATACTGCTACATGCACTAACGGTTCTATTTCGTATATGGGATTAAACGCAGGTACATCTATCACGCTGAACGGCATTACTTTTTCCTGCCAATAATACATTAAAAGGGGTAGCGTATTGAGCTACCCCCTATACTTCATCACAAGTACCGACCTTTAACGATTACATAATGGTCATCACTCAATTTCTTTAATAATCACCTGATCCGATTGAAAACACCCAGGATTCCACATAGCATTGGTTGCAGTACCACCCACACCTGATGCTTGTATGCTCACTGTGTGTAAACCAACACCCAAACCAGAGAATATCCCTGTCATCGATGATTGAACGCCATCACTCGTTACGCCAGCTTCTGCCACTTTGATTGTGCTACGAGCCCAACCATACGTTGTAGCCACATTATCTACTGTAAGTTCAAATGTTACGCCTGTTCCTGCAATACTTCCCGCATACAATCTACCCTCAAATCTGATTTCTACATTCGATGTCGCACTGACTTTATTGAATGCACCAATATCTGCAATTTTTGTGTATGTTCCATTAAGCACATTAGCCAATGCACCACCAACAGGGCATGTCGCCTGAAGCACAGTAGGGTTATGTGTGGTACGTTGCTGAATAGCTGTTTGGTTTGTAATCGTACTATTCAAATTCGTGTGAATATCTGCCGCATTGTTGTTAATTGCGGTTGCTAACGCACCAAAGTTTGCATTCACATCTGCTGCCTTGGCTGGTGTCCCCGCTGTAAACGTTACTGGTACTGCCGCAGCGGCAAATGCTTGAGTAGAGGATAGTAATAATACTACCGCTAAAGTTAAAATATGTTTCATGATTAATCTCCTCGTCTTTTTATGATATTTATTGCCAAGTTGTTTCATCCCAATTGCCTCGATCCCAAGTTAAGCTTGAAGATGAAGCTGCTCCACTTCCACCAGAGCTACCTCCTCCAGAACTACCGCCACATGAGGATAAAATTAAAGTGGCAAATATAACTATGATTGATATCCAAGTTTTCATGTTTCACCCCCCCCGTTAATAATTAAAGCTTCCATTGATGGTAACACTGGACATAGTCCCAGAGCTAAGCACGCGCAAAGCTACAACATTGGTAAGCTGAAGGCTTTTTGTAGTTTTGTTAAAAGTAACACCTAGTACTTGGGAACCAATACTATCTGCACGCCAACTCATAACACTCGTAGCGGTAATATAATTTAGGGTCACAGAATAGGTCATGCCGAATGCTGATTGCGCTTCTGCATATGCTATCGTCAATTGATCTGGAGCGGTGGCTTCTGAACCATAGATGGTAAGGATGTATTGGGTTATAGGGGTAGTCACATCACTCACATGAGCATTCGTTGCTGTAAAGCTGGTACCTGTTGGCACATCAACCGCACCCGACCCTGAAAATGTTGCAGACCCAGTTGCAGAGAGTAGCCCCGTAGAGGTTGAAGATGATCCTCCGCCTGTTGTACCACTCGAGCTTGTTGTTCCTCCTGAACTGGAGCCACCACCACATGCAAACAATAAAGCTGCTGTGAGTATCATCAATAATATTTGTTTTAATTTCATGAATTCCTCCTACATATAAACATGTTTTAATTATGTTAAGTATAGACTATCAACCCATGCCTACAATAACCTAAACAGGTTATATTTTGCCTGTTTTAGCCTCTCATTTTGATACAAAAAGGAGTTTATACGTTTGAAAGATTACGCAAATGAATGCGAATGATGGTTCCAAGCTTGGATGAGCGAATATGTAGGCTTGCATTCAAATCTTTCGCGCGCCATTTTAAATGGTTTAGCCCTCGACCGAGCTTAACTTCATCCATCACAAAACCATGTCCATCATCCGCAATACAAAAGCCTGCCCGATGAATACGAAAGTAAATATGATGTGGCTGAGCATGTCGCATACTATTATTGATTGCTTCTTGGACGATTCTCATAACATGCAATGTAGCTTCTGAATGCCTAGGTAAATGATTTGGTCGACATCGTATCGACCATTTGAGCTGGATACCTAATGGCTTCAGTTTTGATTCTATTCGCTCACGCAACATGCCTAACATAGTCAGAACATCAACATCAACATCTAAGGAATCCATCACCACTCGCAACTCATCAAGTGCATCACAAATACTATGCCGTACAGAAGCATCATTCCCATACTTTTCTGAAAGCGAAAGAGCTCCCACCAAATGGCTGCCTAAACCATCGTGCAACTCTCGTAGAATACGCGTACGTTCATCCGAAATTGCCATTTCGCGTTCTAATAAAGTTATCCGCTGATGTTGCTCATCCAATAAATCTTTTTGTTCCTCCAACGAATAACGCAATTTCCTCGAAAAGTTTTTTCCAATCCTTAAACTGTGTAATAGTTTAGCAAACAATACCAGCAACACAGCCAGTGAAAATGCAACAGAACCTAAATAATAAATATATGGCGTTTTCTTTTCGATATGAAAAGCAACAGGTATCCAATCGATAAATCCAAAAGCTGCAACACTAAGGATACACATACCTAACCATAAATGTAAATATTTGCCAAAGCGGAACCAACGAGAAAAAGCTAGACCCATCAAATGTAACATCATGGTAAGCCCACCAATATGTAAAACAAGCGCAAAAAGAAGTTGATGCGTGTCATCTGCAAAGCGTAAAAGCAAAGCTCCTACAATCACATAGAAAATGAGCGTCCTCTCAAACCAGCGCATTGGATGATGCAATATACGCAGCATAAACAAGTAGTAAAAACACATAGACCAAGCTACTGCAAGATGTGTTACCCAGCGCCAGTCAAGTTGGGAAAGTGGCATATTCACCAAAAAACTGTCTAAAATATAAATGCTGCTGGTAAAGCTTCCCATCGCAAACCAAAAAAAAGCAACATCACGTGAAACAGCCCACCAAAGAAGTAACATAAGGCCTACTGTAATATTGACAGTGAATGCACCCACACTTAATTCATGCGAACGCAAGGATTGCACACTATACTCAGGAAATAAATACTCATCAGCACCTACAAAAATAGGTGCTAAGCCTGATCGTCCATTAGAAAAACCCCGCAATTGTATAAGAATCTCATTGTCACCTTGCTTCAATAGTTCTGGTGCAACCTGAACATAAAGGGGCAAGTTCCAATAGCGCGACACAGGCTCACCCATTGAGCCTCCACCACCTGCCAACTTACCATTGATGTAAACCTTGGCATTCATGCTCAACTTTGGCATATACACACCCCAAAGTTCAGTAGGTTTTTCTTCAAGTTGGAGTTGAAAACGATACCAGCCCAAACCGCTATATCCAGGCAGCCGCGTATTCCATGCATCGGGAAGACGGATAGGAAACCATATGCGCTTTGCACCTGATAATGCAAACTCAGCTTGACTCAATCGTTTCGCTCCTTGTATATGATCTGGTGCTTGCAATATTGTCAGCACAAAAAACATCACCATGACAATAACTGCAGTGCCAACAATCCACAGTGCCAACCTTTTGCTTAATGTATGGACATTATTCGTCATGAATAATGCCGAATTGTCGAGCTTTTCGTATTGCTCTCTTCCCTGAACTTACCTGTAATTTTTTATATATATGTTTGATATGCATACTTACGGTATGAATGCTAATGTATAATTTATTGGCAATTTCCGCTCGGGTATAGCCATAAGATAAATATTCCAACACTTCGACCTCACGTGAGGTTAAATGTGTATCCACATGAGGCAATGTAGTATCCTTGGGTGGGTGCAAGTGAGTCAATAGTGCTTTGGCAATGCGTGGGCTAATCGGCATATCACCAGCTATAGCACTCATAATAGCTTCAGCCAAATCAGAAAGAGGGGCATCTTTCAGCAAATAACCTTGTGCGCCCAATGCCAGCGCTTCTAGCACATGATGCTCATCACCATGAATCGTCACCACAAGGCATATCACAGCCTTTGGCAATGTGTTGCTGTAACGGATAAGTTCCAAACCATTACCATCAGGCAAACCTATATCGACAATCAATATATCTGTATTTTCTTGTCTAAGAAGCGTCATTGCCTCACAAACGCTTCCCACTTCAGCAAGCAGTTTTAGCTCTGGTTGCGCTGAAATGGCTTGCGTTAATCGCTGGCGACATAATCTATCATCTTCAACAAATAATACATTATATGTTCTGTGTTTCTGAGCTTCCATACTGTTCATACCACAGCTATATTAGACAATAAAACAACTAACAACAACCCAGTGCATTACCTATAAAAATAACAAGATTCTATAACCGTGTATAATATCCTAAAGGTTCCTACAAATCGCAAGACTGGCTTCTGACTTGTTCAGCGCATAAATATGCACACCCACTGCATCATTGGCGATTAAGTCTTGGCATTGTTTGGTCGCAATCTCAATACCCATTTGTTTCACTGCATCCAAGTCATCTTTGATAGGGCTCATTTGCTCATGCAACCAGTCTGGAATGCTTGCTCCGCACATTTTAGAGAAGCGTACGATTTGTTCATAATTGGCAATAGGCATAATACCTGGAAGAATAGGAATCGTAATACCCAGTTTCTCAGCTGATTCACGGAACCTAAAGTACGAATCGTTATCAAAGAAGTATTGGGTAATGGCAGCAATCGCACCTGCATCCTGCTTCATTTTTAAATACTTCAAATCATCAGCAACACCACCTTTAGATTCAGGGTGTCCTTCTGGGTAAGTCGCTACAGCAATGGAGAAACCTTCTTGCTGGCGCACAAACTTCACCAAGTCTGTGGCATAAGCAAAACCGCCTTTCACCGCTTGAAAACCATCCTGACCTTCAGGTGCGTCACCACGCAAAGCCAAGATATTTCGCATATCGGAAGCTTTGTATTGGTCCAACAACTTTGCTAAATCATCTTGCGTAGAACCCACACAAGTCAAATGAGCCATAGGCTCTAATGACGTCTCTTTTTTAATGCGTTCTACGATACGCAATGTTCTGTCTTGTGTAGTACCACCTGCACCATAGGTCACCGATACAAACGATGGGGCAAGCGGCGTTAGCTCTTGAATACACTGCCATAAGTTTTCTTCACCCTTATCTGTTTTGGGTGGAAAAAACTCAAATGAAATGGATGGTTTGCCAGCTTTCTTACAGTCCGCTAAAATATCTTCTAATAACACTTATAACCTCGGAACCGTGACACCGCGCTGCTTCATGTATTTGCCTGCACGATCCGCATATGATGTTTCACATTCTTCATCCGATTCAAAGAACAAGAATTGTGCCACGCCTTCATTGGCGTAAATTTTCGCTGGCAATGTAGTGGTATTGGAAAACTCCAAAGTCACATGCCCTTCCCACTCAGGCTCAAGCGGGGTGACGTTCACAATGATACCGCAACGCGCATAAGTTGATTTACCCAAGCAAATGGTCAACACATTACGAGGAATTTTTAAATACTCTACCGTGCGAGCCAAAGCAAAAGAATTGGGCGGGATAATACAAACATCGGATTTAATATCGACAAAACTTTTGTCATCAAAGTCTTTCGGGTCAACGGTTGCCGAGTGAATATTGGTAAACACTTTAAACTCATCAGAGCAACGCACATCATAACCATACGAGGATAAACCATAAGAAATCGCGCCTTCACCTTTATCGTTCTTTTTGATTTGACCATCCACAAAAGGGTCAAGCATACCATGCTCTTGCGCCATTTTGCGAATCCACTTATCTGACTTGATTGACATGCACTACCTCTTACTTGACTGAAATCGACTGCGAAACCTGCTTATTTTTGAGAACATTGTCACGCAGTCATACAAGTAAAGTTTTGAAATCACTGTGAACACAGCATTACAAATGCATTTTAAAGCAAGCGGCAAAGCCTCAACCTTAAAGATTAGGGAAACCCTGAACAAGTCATGAATTCGTATTTTGCACCGACCACATCCAAAATCGGTGTTGTGTATTTGAGCAATAGCCTTGCTATTACTTGCAACCCACGCCTAGATTTTGAATGTTCTGAATCACAATCTACTTTATCCAGACTTATGCAGAGCTTCCTTAGATGAAATTAAAACTTATAATTGGCAATCAAATAACCAAACACAGCCGAGTCTTGAGAGCCCGTTCTTTCCAAGACTGCCGCACCAGGATTAAATACACTGTAATTGGCAACAAGCGTTAAACCTTGCATTTCCACAACTTTATACACCAGTTTTAAGTCAACCTCAGTGCCCGCATCTGTTTCCGTATAGGCAGCATTACCAGCATACAACACACCAGCACCCACAACATTTAACCAATCACCTTGCGCTTTATCCAAAGATAAAAAGTGCACATTGCCATGTAGGGTAAGGTTTTGCGTAGGTGAAGTTTTAACCGACAAACGAATATCTTTCATATTTGCCCAAGAGAACCTATCCATTTCACCATAGTGCGCATGGTTGGTATGGAATGGGAACACAAAGTTTTTGTGGGTGCCTGCATCTGTCTTATCATCACCAGGGCTATAATCATATTCAATACCAAAGCGTGTTTTCCATGCATCTATAGTATAACCTGCTTTAAGGGCATAAGCAGACGCACTTTGTGATACACCAGTTAACCATGTTCCACTTTGAAACACCGCTTCTGCAGTTGCATCAACAGCATCCCAAACACCAAAACCTCGTGTACCATAGGTGTTTAGATTACGCCCTATTCCATCGTTATGTTTCCAATGAATAAAATAAGCATCAACTCCTGTTTTCTTATCCACTTTATAAGTGCCGTATAAACCTGTTAACACCCGCTTATCCCATGTTACCAAAGCATCACCACGTGGTGATGTTGGGCTTGGTGTCATAGCAACAATATCTGCAGGGCTCACGACAAAAGCATCCACCGAAACATCACCCGATTGATAACCTGCTTTGATACCATCAAAAGTACGCGCCACATCTTTCCAACCAAGGTGACCCAATAATCTTTGATCACCATACACAAGCTGCTGCCGACCAATGCGAACTGAAAAATCACCTGATTTATAATTAAGGTAACTTTGTAAAAGGTCTGCCTGAGAAAGTTTTTGTGTACCTGTCACTGTGCCGTGATAAGTAGTGGATATAGCTTGCGGCTGCAAAAATACTGAAAAACCATTATCAAAATCACGTTTGACTTTGATATACAACCTTGTATCCAACTCCCAAGCGTTGTTATCCACGGACGAATTAAAATCAAAGTTATCAAAAGATTGATAACGCTCACGTAAATCAACCGACGTTTGCCAATCCGATGCACTCGCTTGCCCCATACCCAACACCAAGCATGCCGCCAATAAAACCACTCTCTTTTTCAACATAAAAACCCCAACCACTTTATTTATTTGTCACAAGGCTTGAGCAAGTCATATTCCAAACCAAGCAGCTAGGATTTACTTCATTTTACACACCCATATCCATTGTCATTGCCTAAAATATAACCATATCTTGCTGATTTAATAATCATAACTTAAACGAGACCGTTGTAATTAAACAATCCATCAGTGGAACAGTACTTGCTTTATCCGCATAAATACTGTGGCAATAAAAACTGCCCATAAAACAAAAAACAAACACAACAGGGGAAACAGCATGTCTTACTTAGAACCATCAGAATTTGTCACCAAAATGGTCGACGCAGGAGAATCTAAAATCTTCATGTCCAAAAAAGACACGCTTATCCGTGCTTTTATGGCAGGTGCAATGTTGGCTTTAGCTGCAATATTTGCCATTACTGTCGCAACCAAAACAGGCTCGCCATTGCTTGGCGCAGTCCTTTTTCCTGTTGGTTTTATTATGCTTTATTTAATGAAATTTGACCTGCTAACGGGTGTTTTCACTTTGGTTCCTCTTGCTTTGCTTGATAAAAGACCAGGCGTAGATGTCAAACAAGTCTTACGCAACTGGGGCTTGGTTTTCCTTGGCAACCTAGGTGGCGCATTGATGGTAGCTTTTGCCATGGCATTTATTTTGACTTACGGCTTTGATACCGATGGTGGCGTGATTGCTGCAAAAGTTGGTCATATTGGTGAAGCAAGAACCTTGGGTTATAAATCACACGGCATTGGTGGATGGTTCACCATTTTTATCCGTGGTATGTTATGTAACTGGATGGTATCCATGGGCGTGGTTGGTGCGATGATTTCAACATCTGCAACAGGTAAAATGCTAGCGATGTGGATGCCAATCATGCTGTTCTTCTTCATGGGTTTCGAACACTCTATCGTTAACATGTTCTTGTTCCCATTCTCCATGATTATGGGTGGTGGTTTCACATTGGTTGATTACTTGGTATGGAATGAAATTCCAACTGTACTGGGCAATATCGTTGGTGGGTTTGTATTGGTTGGTTTACCATTATATTACACTCACGTTAAAACTTCTCCACAGCGTAACGCTTAATCCATGTTTAAAGCACCTCTTGCTATTGTAGCAGGGGTGCTTTTATCATAAGCCCATGAATCAACTCCAAGTCTCGATAGGTCAACACTCTGATAAAGGTAAAAAACCTATCAACCAAGACTTTCATGGCGCTTACATTCCCAAAGAGCCCCAACTAACAACCAAAGGCATTGCACTTGCCTTGGCAGATGGCATCAGCAGCAGCGATGTAAGCCAAGTTGCCAGCGAATCCGCAGTGACTGGTTTCTTAGACGATTATTATTGTACCTCTGAAGCATGGTCAGTACACAAGTCTGCACAACAAATCATTCTCGCGATGAACTCATGGCTGCATGCACAAACCAAACAAAGTCAATATTGCTACGAAGCCAAAGATAGAGGTTATGTTTGCACCTTTAGTGCCTTGATTCTTAAATCAACCACAGCTTACCTTTTCCATGTTGGTGACACCCGTATTTACCACCTACACAATGCATCTTTAGAACAATTAACTGAAGACCATCGCGTACCTGTATCCCAAGATAAAAGTTATTTAAGTCGTGCTTTAGGCATTGATTTACACCTTGAAATTGACCACCAAAGCATACCATTAGCAGAAAATGATATTTTCATCTTAGCCACCGATGGAATTTATGAATTTGTTAGCGGCTCATTTATCACCCAAACCATTGAAGAATATAACACTGACTTAGATAAAGCAGCAGAAGTCATTTTAAACCATGCTTTGGAACAAGGCAGTGATGATAATTTAACCATTCAAATTGTTCGTATTGATAAGCTACCGCTACAAGAAGCAAAAGAAGTGTATCAGCAACTCACCTCTCTACCCTTTCCGCCTGAACTGGAAGCCCGAACTGAGTTTGATGGTTATGAAGTGGTGCGCAAAATTCATGCCAGCAGCCGCAGCCATGTTTATTTGGTAAAAGATACAGAAAGCCAAGAGCCAGCTATCATCAAAACGCCATCCATTGATTTAAGGGGTGACGCTGCCTATTTGGAGCGTTTTCTACTGGAAGAATGGATTGCTAGGCGCATTAACAACCCCCATGTACTCAAGCCATGCCCACAAAACAGAGCTCATAATTATTTATATGTCGCTACCGAGTTTATTGATGGGCAAACACTGACGCAGTGGATGGTTGACCACCCCAAACCAAGCATGGAAGAAGTACGCAATATTATTGAACAAATTGCCAAAGGTTTACAGGCATTTCACAGGCTAGAAATGCTGCACCAAGATTTAAGACCAGAAAATATCATGATTGATAAAACGGGTACTGTAAAAATCATTGATTTTGGTGCAACCCACGTGGCTGGTATTTTAGAAATCACCAACCCTATTTTACAACAAAATATACTTGGCACAGCGCAATATACTGCACCCGAATATTTCCTTGGCGAACCAGGAACTTCGCGCTCGGATATGTATTCATTGGCAGTCATCACCTATCAAATGCTTTCAGGGCGATTCCCTTATGGCACAGAGGTTGCCAAATCACGCACCAAAAATGCACAAAAGAAATTGGCTTATCAATCGGTATTGGATGATGATAGAGAAATCCCAATGTGGGTGGATGATGCCATTCGCAAAGCTGTGCGCCCTGATCCATATCAACGCTACGATGAAATCACTGAATTTATGTTTGACCTACGTCATCCCAATCAAAAGTTTCTTAACAAAACCCGCCCACCTTTGATTGAGCGAAGCCCTGTTCTTTTTTGGAAATCGGTTTCTTTGATTTTAGCTTTGATTATTGTGCTTCTTCTTGCTCGCTAGAAGTCATTCGGAACACATTAGTTTGTGACTTCATAGCTAGATTTGTTAGGTTGCATTTTTTGCTTCATCGCCACTCCAAGGATACCCATGAAAAAAACATTTAACTTAACCCATCCAAAAACCAAATATGCAAGACTTGTGGATGCAGTGCGCAGTGATATTAAACGCTACCTCAAACGTGAACGTAAAAAGGTGTTACCTAATGGGTTCGACACTTGGAACTTTGATTGTAAATTTGGTGCTACGGTTGACGAAGCCAAAGTACTTGATGTAACAGAGCTATCCAAAGCCATCAATGAAGCTGAAACTCAGGACTTAAAATCATTTTATATTGAAATTCTAGCCAAAGCAGGACACCGTCCGCCAAAACCAGTGATTGAACATATCCAAGCAACAGAACCTGAAGCATAAAATCAGTTTCCTTGTCATTTCGACTGAAGTGAAACGAAATGAAGAAATCTATCGTGACATTACCTTAAGGTATTCCTCAACTTCGTTGGAATGACACCAAGACCCTTTGCCCAAGCTGCGCCTGAGTCGTGATATTGAACAAGGGATAAAGAGTAAAGGGGTCAGAGTGAAGTTCACGGGCACTGGGCTCAACCTTTAACAATGCGATAAATTACCCAATAAGCATTTGCAATTAAGACAAAATACCCAATAACAATAAAAAAGCCTAACGCCTTTATCACCGTTAACTTTCACTATAATTGATTATATTCATTTTCTAAGTAATGAATTCCTGTTAAATCAGGAGAATTTTGAGAATGAAAAAATTCAATATTTGTTCTGTACTGTTTAGGGAAGGTTTTAAACTCTTTTGCCATCCTCTTTAACCCTGTATAGCATAAGTAAGCTGGTGTATTGGATATATTGATACTTAACGAGGGATAACTTCCATCAAACAGCTCTCTCTCAACCTCCACGCCAAATAAGATTTTAACTGATTCGATAGTTAACTGGATAAAGTATGGAATTCTTACAACTTTATAACCTAGATTAGAGTATAACTCATTACGCTCAAAATCTTTTTTTACTTGTTCTGGGTTTGTATAATGTTGTAAGCCATCAAACTCTACTATAAGTTTTAATTTCTCACTTCTATAATCGGGTCGAAATTGATATTTTTTTCCATTCACCTCACCAAGCGCTTTGTCATGTATCCAATCATTTGTACTAGGAAATATTATTTTCAAATAAACGTCTAAGCCAGTTCTTGGTAAGCCAGTATCTTCATCTATACCCGCCTTATCTGCTTTTTCTGATGTTTCTCGTAGAAACCCAACTTATTCATATCGCTCCTAGCCTTAATCACACTGCCTAACGCCTTGCTAAGCGGCTGATAACTGTTGGCTATAATGGGTGAGGAACGAACCGCAGCCAACTGTTAGCAGTCCGTTTGAGCAACTTGTTATATGTTTAGTTACACTTCAGCTGCAAAATAAGCCATTATCTCTTCTGTAGTCATTTCTTTTGTTTTATTTGAAAAGCAGTAATAACTAGGTCGCATGTCACTGAAATATTGCATATCCATTTCCAACCCTTTCAAGTTTGGAAACATGCCTACTGGCATATTATATTCACCTGTTGCTTTAAACTTATAAAACAGATGAGTTCCACATTCGGTACAAAAACCACGAGATGCCCAAGATGATGATTCGTACATTTTGATTTTATCTTCACCTTCAAATTTTACTTTAGTACCGCACTTCACAGCAAAGAATGGAGCACCACCCCACGTTCTACATGATTGGCAATGGCACACAGTAAACTTCGGATTAACTTCTTCAGCGATGATTTTTACAGCACCACAAAGGCAGCTTGTTTCTGAGTGAGACATTTTGATGACTCCTTAATTGATAAACATATAACGACCCAAATGAGCGGCGGCGGAAAGCCGCCCGACTCAATTTAACTGGTTAGCTGTATGTTCTCTCGCGACACTCTCGGATAGAAGAGACTATATCTTCCGACGATATTCCAAGATCAACACCGGCGACATCAAGGGGTGACTTTTTAATACTAGCAGGCTTTATATAAAATGATTCACCATCTCTTTTTTTGATACAAACCACACCTTCATTTTTTGCTTCCTCTAAAATAGATGCAAAATTCTGCCGTGCTTCTGTAAAGCTATATTCTCTCATTGGTTCACCTCCAAAACATGAATGCCCATTTCTTTTGCAGCAGTTTCCAATCCTTTATCCAATGTAAGCAAAGGCGTGCTTGTTTGCTGTGCGCATTGGATGAGATATGCATCATAAGCATAAATATTAAGAGCTTTGGATATTTCTACTGTATGGTCAAGCGACACATCAATAAATTTTATCGGAATTTCACGGTAAACAGCAAGAGCCATTCTTGCCAACTCAATGGTTGAACGGTCTCTTTTGAACATGGCTGAAAAAGCATTGCCAATTTCCCAATGAACAGAGGAAGGAGCATGAAGCGAGCAACCAGATGTTATTTCAATGATTTTATGTTTTGACGCTTCATTTCCAATAACTGCGATCAGTGCAGAAGTATCTATTGTGACATACATATCAAACCTCGATCAAGTACATATGTACACATAGTAGCGTGTAGCTCATGACTTGTACAGCTAACGCCCTAAATGAGGGGCTGAAGAGAGCGTAGCGAACGAAAGTTGATCTTCCCCCGATAAAACGGACACGTTGTATATTTCATGCAGCCATTCTTTCAAAATTAGCGGGTTTTGTATAGCCGATGCCTGAATGAATTCTTTGATGGTTGTAGAATCGGTTGATATAGCTATTCAAAGCATAGCGTAACTCATTTTCAGTTTTAAAGTTTCGTCCTCGTATGAGTTCAGCTTTTAGGCTATGAAAAAATGACTCCATATGAGCATTGTCTGTACAGTGACCAGGACGATTAACGCTATGCCGCATACCATGCTTTATCAGTTCATCTTGAAACTTGTAAGCTGTATATTCAATGCCTCTATCCGTGTGAAAAAGCATGTTTTCACCAAGCTTTCTTCTTTTAATCGCATGTTTTAATGCACGAATAGTTAAATTAACCGTTCTATCATTGCCAAGTGACCAGCCCACTATACGGCGACTATATGTATCCATAACCGTTGCCAAATAACGCCATTTTCCTTTTACTTTTAAGTAGGTGACATCACCCACCCATACCTGATTAAGCTTGTTCGGTGCAGGCTCTAGGCGTTTGATATTATCACCTTGAACTTTGAACTTCTTATAACCTGGCTGGCGGCGTGTAACCTTCACGACTCTGCCTACCAATGCCTGTTCTTTCATCAAACGTTCCACTCGCTTTTTGCCAATATCATAGCCTTCAGTCTGTAATGCGGCGTGGACTCTTGGGCTGCCATATGTGCCACGGCTGCGTTGATGAATGTGTAGAACCTTCTTGGTAAGCTTTTGATCTTCAAGGGCATGAGCCGATGGTTTGCGTTTACACCAATCATAGTAACCACTTCGTGATACTTTGAGCCATGCACATAAGTATTTCACGCCTAGTTGTCGGTTTCTTTGGATGAATTGATAGCGTTCTGATGTTTTTCCGCAAGAAACCGTTGCCACTTTTTTAGAAGTTCATTTTCCTGTTTTAACCTTGCAACTTCTTTTTGTAAGGATTTTACCTTATCCAGTTCGACTTTATCTTTGGCAAGGCTTACAACTTTTTTACGTTTATCAGCCATGATTTTTCCTTCCCGATATTCCTTTCTCCACCGCGATAACATGAACGGGTGAATATCGAGCGTTTCTGCCACAGCTTTGACTTGCACGCCACTCATCATGCTTAATTGCACTGCTTTGGACTTAAATTCTTCACTATATTTCCAAGTTTTCCTTGGTTGATTGCTCTTGGGCATCAGACATCTCCTTGATAGGTTTTGATGTCCGTTTTATCGGGGGAAGATCATGTCCCTCTCGAATTTTTGGTTATGTGTTTTGTGCATATTCACGAATAACCTCAACAATCTGAACTTGATATGAAGAATACCATTTAGCAGCCCCGTACTTTTGGGCTATTAGGTGTTCGGAATTCTCTTTCCAAGCCTGTATTTGCTCTTTACTTTCCCAATATGAGATGGCAATTTCAATATTCCCTTCAGATATTGATATGAACTCTTTACAGCCATATTTACTTTTTGCCAACTCTTGCATTCGAGCAGCCATCTCAAAGTAAGCTTCATCAAGCTTATTGATTTCTGCTCTAAATATTACGGCATACATAATTCTTTTTCATTTCCTGTTACACATAACTATACCAATAGGAGTAAACAGTATTACACATTATTGACTCCTATAGGTGGACATATTTTCCTCATTATTACATATTAAAGCTAAAATGAGGAATGCATGTTTGTAGCATACTTTCGTTGTTGCAATGTGAAGTGGGCTTGTTGGAATGTCAAACACAGTCAGTTGCAAGGTTGGCATCATGTGTCTTGCCAAGCATTTAAAAATTCTGCCAAATGTGGGCGGTGTTCGCTTTCCGATTCAAGGTAGTTGCGCATACCCAAGATGGCTCTGGCATAAGCGCCTTCGGAGAGTTCGCCTTTGAATAACATCCAGCGGAACATGATTAAGGCTGTGGTACAAACATCAGTTTCACAATAATTGCGGATAGCATCAATTTCTCCGCCTTCAAACATGCCACGCACATCATCACCTGCTGTGTCTAACTTGCCGGGAATACCAAAAGCAGTCGCCACCTCGTGCATGGAGCAGCGGGCTGATGCACCAAAATCAGACAACACTTCGAGTAAGTCCAAATGATAGTTGTGGGCATAGCGGGATTCATAATTATTCCATTTATCGCCTTCTTTAAACCATCTTGGGCAAGATAAACCATGTACCATAGCTCTATATTTGAGCACGGGCATATCAAAACCTCTGCCATTAAAGCTGACCAGTTGCGGTGCGCGGGATTCGATGATG
>JALUWH010000085.1 GCA_027019685.1 Ghiorsea sp.
ACGGACAAAGACAAAGTTGGTCCATCATTCAAAAAAATCCAAGCAGCATACGGCGATGCAGCAACATTGGCAGCAGTATGGGAAAGCGGTTTCGCTGTAGATGATCGTAAGGTTGCTGCTGGTGATGCAAAATGGAAGAAAAAAGCTAAAGTGATGTCTGGTCAATACAAAAACTTGATTAAGAAAAAAGTTGCTAAAGGCAAATTTACTTATAAAGAACTTGCAGATGCAGTTTTCGCTAAATAAATTGGTTTAACATTCAGAGCTGCACTGGTTCTTTAGGGCAGCTCTGAATAACCAACCTATATAGGTTTCAAGATATTAAAGCCATGAAAAAGATGGCATTTAGTTAACAAAAACCTTTGAGTAGTCTCATTTTATGCAGAATATGGTATTTCCGTATTCTGCATATTTTTTTGTGCTTATAAGAAAACCTGCACTCAAATTCAATTTCCACAAGCCTTTGAGAAACATTTATACATTTCTTAAACAGGTTATTATAACTTAAACTGCAATCGGGGCACGAATACCCTCATGAGATTGGTAACCTTCCAATATAAAGTCATCATACTTGAAGTCAAAAATGTCTTTTATATCAGGATTAAGTTTCATAGTGGGCAACTTATATGGAGCACGTGATAATTGCGTTTCCACCTGTTCAGAATGATTGGAATACAAATGTGCATCACCAAAGGTATGTACGAAATCACCCACTTCTAGGTCGCAAACTTGGGCAACCATCATGGTGAGCAATGCGTATGATGCGATATTGAAAGGTACACCTAAGAAAATATCGGCGCTGCGCTGGTACAACTGGCAAGAAAGCTTGCCATCTGCTACGTAAAATTGAAAAAAAGCATGACATGGTGCCAATGCCATTTTACCTTGCTTAACATTGGCTTGCGGCGAGATGGATTCATCAGGTAAGTCCGCCACATTCCATGCCGAAACAATTAAACGCCTAGAATTGGGTTTATCTTTAATTTGTTTAATCAGTTCAGCAATTTGGTCAATGCTTTTTCCATCAGGTGTTGGCCAGTTGCGCCATTGGTAGCCATACACAGGACCAAGCTCACCATCTTTTGCCCATTCATCCCAAATTTTTACGCCGTTTTCTTTTAAATACGCCGTATTTGTATCACCTGCAAGAAACCACAATAATTCATGGATAATCGACTTTAAATGCACCTTTTTCGTGGTCACCAAGGGGAAACCTTGGCTTAAGTCAAACCTAAGCTGTCTGCCAAACACAGAGCGTGTTCCCGTACCCGTTCTGTCGCCTTTAACTGTACCATTTTCATACACATCACGCATAAAATCCAAATATTGTTGCATAATCCCCTCGTCAGCCGATAAAATCACGGCTATGATGCCGACTTTTGTTAAAGGGTAAACAATTTACCTACACAACAGAGGTGATTTTATGCGTTTTACTATATTTTTCTTAGCTTTCATGGGCATAATGATGCCCCAAACTGCCACATCTGAGATTTTGTCGGCTACCGACAAAATCGTTGAAAAGTTTATGGAACTCGACTTTGATAAATCTGAAGGCGTATCACTTGAAGAGTACAAAATAATGGTTTTACAACGCATGGGCAAACGTTTCCATAGGATGGACACCAATGGTGACGATGAAGTGTCTGCCGAAGAATACCGCGCCTTCTGGAAAGCCAAAAAAGCAAAATACTATCGCCCACGCCGTTAATCCACGACATTGAATTTAAAACACTAAGGAACACAAACAATGACTGTTAAAACACGTTTTGCCCCATCTCCCACAGGTATGCTACATATCGGTGGCGCACGCACCGCCCTCTTTTCTTGGCTTTATGCCCGTCATTTTGGTGGTGAGTTTGTGCTTAGAATTGAAGATACCGATAAAGAACGCAGCACTGATGAAGCAACCCAAGTTATCCTTGACGGCATGAAATGGTTGGGTTTGGACTGGGATGGTGAACCTGTATTCCAAGGTGCACGACAAGACAAACATATTGCGGCTGTGAACAAGCTGCTTGATGAAGGCAAAGCTTATAAATGTTATTGTAGTAAAGATAAACTGGATACTATGCGTGAAAAACAACGCATTGAAGGCAAGAAAGCCATGTATGATGGCACCTGCCGTCATTTAACTGAAGAACAAGATGCACCCACTGATGCACCTTTCGTGATTCGTTTTAAATCACCTGAAAATGGTGAAACTTGGGTTAAAGATTTGGTGCTAGGTGATGTATGTTTCCCCAATGAAGAAATTGATGATTTAATCATCATGCGTACTGATGGTACACCAACCTATAACCTTGCCGTGGTAGTTGATGATGCAGATATGGGTATCACACATGTGGTGCGCGGCTCTGACCATTTGAATAATACACCTAGACAAATTCAATTGTACAATGCACTTGGTTTGAATGTACCACAATTTGCCCACATCCCGCTCATTCATGGCGCTGATGGTGCAAAAATGTCCAAACGTCATGGCTCTGTAGCGATTACTGAATACCGTGAAAAAGGTTACCTGCCTCATGCGGTAAATAATTATCTAGCGCGCTTGGGCTGGTCGCATGGTGATGATGAAGTCTTTAGCCGCGAACAACTCATTGAATACTTTGATTTGGCACATGTGGGTGCAAGTCCATCACGCTTTGACCAAGATAAATTGGATTGGTTAAATGCATACTGGATTAAAGCTTCCAAGCCTGCTGACTTGGTGGATGAAGTGAGCTATTTTCTAAAATTGGATACTTCAAATGGTCCAGCATTGCTTGATGTTATCCCTGCCCTTCAAGAGCGCAGTAAAAACTTGATTGAACTTGCCAATGGCGCACGTATGTTTTATGTCGCACCAAGCGAATACCAAGAAAAAGCAGTGAAAAAGAACTTTAAAGAAGGAACTTGGGCTTTGTTGGACACATTCATCCATAAAGCTGAAACAGAAGACTGGTCTGGTGAAGCTGCCCATCAGTGGATTGCTGATATTTGTGAAGCCGAAGGCGTAAACATGGGTAAACTTGCACAACCCATCCGTATTTTAATTGCAGGTGTACCTGTATCCCCACCCATTGATGTCACCTTGGGTTTATTGGGTAAAGATGAAACATTAAAACGTATCAAAACTGGCATCGCAGCCCTTAAAAGCTAAACTTAGTCACATGTACGCAAATACCGCAGTAAGAATCGTTGATTGGCGCATTGATAAGCGAAAGCTTGTCCTTGCGTTGGTTGCCTCGCTTGCTGTACACCTATTTTTAGCTTGGTTGATTACATTTAACAAAAATGAAGTCCCTATCAGTAAGAAAAAAACACCACCTATTATGGATGTTGTATTACTCGATGACAGCCAAACCTCGGCAAAAACATCACCATCAGATGCCAAAACAATTTCCAATAAAAATAGTACAGGGCAACAACGCAATGCTCACGATGATAGAACAAGAGCAGCCCGTGCACCCAGCACCGCCGCTCAACATCAACGCAAACAAAAACCTCACCCTTTAACACCGCAACAACCACAAACACCTGCCATTCCACAACAGCAAAAGAAACGTAATGCGCGTATTTTAAGTCGTGAAAGTGATGTTCCATCATTATTAACACCCAACAAGACACCTAAAACTGTCAAGAAACCAACAGCTAAACCCACGCCTTATATTCCTTTAGCTAATTTGATGCCTGCATCAGCAGCACTCACCCAATTTTCTCGTGAATTCGACCGCGAACGGCGTATGAAACAACTTTTATCCAAAGAAGCAGACATTGGCATCAATACACGTGAAGCCAAGTATGCACCTTATGCTCAAGGTCTGGTGCGAGCCTTAGAAGAGCAATGGCAGCCTGCTGGCGAACACATGAATCAGCTTAGCCAAAATGAACGTCGTGTCTTGATGCGCGTATCCATCAACAACAATGGTGAACTTGCTGGTATTAAAGTCGTACAACCCAGCCCCAGTCGCGCATTAAATGATAGTGCAGTTGCCGCTGTGCATGCTGCGGCACCCTTCAAGCCATTACCAAGCTCTTGGGGCTTAGAACGCGCCAACTTTTTCTTTGTCTTTGAAGTGGTTGAAGACCGCGCTGTGTTCCGCCGTTTATAATTGAAAGCAAGTATCACCAACCTACTTCATTGGTATCACAGTAATGCCCGTAACTTACCTTGGCGGCATACCACAGACCCTTATCACATCTGGATTTCTGAAATTATGTTGCAGCAAACACAGGTTAAAACTGTATTGCCAAGGTATGCAGCATGGTTTGAAGTATTCCCCGATATTCCAAGCTTAGCTAAAGCACACATTGATGATGTATTCAAACAATGGGAAGGTTTGGGCTACTATCGACGCGCACGCTTTATCCATGAAGCAGCCCAACAAATAACACTACAATTTCATGGTCAGTTTCCTACCAAATTTGAAGATATTTTAAGCCTTAAAGGCATTGGTAAAAGCACGGCAGGTGCCATTTCTTCCTTTTGTTTTAACACATACACGCCAGTGCTTGATGGCAATGTCAAACGGGTGTTATCTGCTTGGGAAAACAAGACTCTAAATGAAAAAGAACTGTGGCAATTAGCCCAAGGTTATATTGAGCATAGCAAAAAACCTGACCTTTGGAATCAAGCTATGATGGAGTTGGGCGCAACACTTTGCCAAGCAAGAAAACGTACTTGTAAAACCTGCCCTATGACTTCTTCATGTCAATCAGCTTTTACTGAGCCGCTGAAAAAAACATCATCAATAAAAGTGAAAGATGTGTATTGGCAAGTATCCGTACACCAACATAAACAACATGGTATTTGGTTGGAGAAGCGCCCCCAAAGTGGTATTTGGTCAGGGCTTTGGACACCACCCATTACCGAGCTGGATACAAAACCCAAACATGAACCAAACCTTGTGCATCAACTCACACATCGCCGTATTCATCTGTACTTAAAAGATGAACAATCTACACCGGTAGGCAATGGTCAGTGGTTTACATCTTGGGAAGGTTTGGCTGTACCAACAGGTATCCACCGTTTGTTTGAACAATATGTTTAACCGCAGAGGTTGCTGAGGTCGCAGCGTTTCACAGAGTTTTTTTGTCATGCCGACCAGCGTGGAGGCATCTCACAAGATTTCTCCACTTTGCTATGCTACGGTCGAAATAACAATAATAGCCACCGATAAACGCAGGTGGTTCAAATATATGTCATGCTTAGTAAAGAATGCTAGATTCCCACTCATCATGGATTTATATGTATGCTAAGTGAAGTGACACCCTTTCATTTCCAGGGCTTTGATTTTTATGTCAAACGCGATGAACTGATTGACCCACTTTTAAGTGGTAACAAATACCGTAAGCTTTATACTTTGCTACAAACACCCCCTGAAACTTATCACATCATCATTTCCTACGGCGGCAGCCAATCCAATGCCATGTTATCCATGGCTGCTTTGTGCAAGCAAAAAGGTTGGCAGTTTCAATATTACTGCAAACCTTTACCCCCTCACCTCAAACAACAACCCACAGGCAACCTACAAATGGCATTGAACTTGGGCATGCAACTCATAGAAACTGAAAGCTACACACAAACCATCACCCAACTTCAAAGCAAAGGAAAAACACTGCTCATTCCCCAAGGTGGGGCAGACCCTTTAGCTGAATGCGGCATTCAAGTTTTGGCTGATGAAATCACGCAATGGCAACAAAAAAAACATCTCAACATACTAAATGTCGTTACCCCATCGGGTACAGGGACAACAGCTCTTTATCTTGCAAAGCATTTACCCGACTGCCAAATACTTACCACGGCAAGCGTGGGGGACAATGAGTATTTAACGCAGCAAATGCAGCAGCTTGGTAGCATACCCAACAACCTGAACCTGCTTGAGCCACCTCGTAAATATCATTTTGCCAAACCTTACCCTGAACTTTTAGACACATATCAAGCCTTAAAGCAAAGCGGCATTGAATTCGACCTCATCTATGCGCCTAAGATGTGGCAAACCTTGTTAACCCATATGCAAAACATTCAAGGCACGGTACTGTATGTTCATAGTGGCGGTTTAATGGGCAATATCACAATGTTAGAGCGCTACGCACAAAAGGGGTTTTTATGATTCGAGTCTTGCTACTTAGCTTGTTATTCATCAACACTGCGTGGGCAGAGGTGTTACCCAAACAAAACATGGTGGCTTCTGCTCATCCATTAGCAACCAACGCTGCTATCGACATTCTCAAGCAAGGTGGCAATGCCTTTGATGCCGCGGCTGCCTTAGCGCTCACTATTGGCGTTGCTGAGCCCACAGGCTCTGGCATTGGTGGTGGTGGCTTTTTCTTACTTTATATCGCCAAAGAAAAGCGATATGTCATGTTGGATGCACGAGAAATGTCACCCACGTTGGCAAGTAATGGTGAGGTTTACAAAACCCAATCTAGTATTGATGGTGCGCAATCCGCAGGTGTGCCTGGCTTGATTGCAGGCGTTGACCATTTAATCACGAAGTACGGAAAATTGGATAGAAACCATGATACAGAAGCTGCCATTCATATGGCACAGCATGGTTTTAAGGTATCCAAACATTATCAACGTGTCGCACAGTGGCGAAAAGATGTACTACAAACCAACGCGGCTAAGAATATATATTTACATCAAGGCAATATCCCTAAAATTGGTAGCTTGATTAAGCAAACCAAACTTGCTAAAACATTGAAACGCTTTGCCGAATTTGGTGCTGATGATTTCTATCGTGGTGAAACAGCCAAACGATTGGTGGCTGATATGAAAAAAGATGGTGGCTTGATTCGGCTGGATGATTTAAAGGCATACAAAGTGATTGAACGCGAGCCCATGCGCTTTGACTATCAAGGTTTTGAGTGGGTGACCGCAACCCTACCTTCATCAGGCGGCATCACCTTAGCTGAAACGCGGGGCATTCTGAAAGATGATAAACTGGATAAGCTTTCCGAGGTGGATAGAACCCATTTAGTGATTGAAGCCATGAAACTGGCGTATAAAGACCGTAATCAATATTTGGGTGATAGTGATTTCGTGGATATTCCAGATTTGCTCAATCCCAAACGATTAGAAAAACTTCGTGCAAACATTGATATGAACAAAGCTACACCCTCTTCCAGTTTTATTGCTGACCCATCGGGCAATGGTGTGGATACCACCCATTTTTCCATCGTTGATAAAGAAGGTAATATGGTTGCCGCTACACTCTCGATTAACTATGGCTTTGGCTCAGGTTATGTGTCTCCAAGTACAGGCATACTCATGAATGATGAAATGGATGACTTTGCCACCCAAGTCGGCAAACCCAACGCCTATGGCTTGGTGCAAGGCAAAGCCAATGCTGTTGCCCCGCACAAACGTATGCTCTCATCCATGAGCCCTACATTTATCCTCGGCAAAGACAAAACATTTGTGGTCGGCACACCGGGCGGATCGCGTATTATCAGTATGGTTTTGCTGGCTGGTTTGGAATTTATGCAAGGCGGTAACGATGTGTCCGCATGGATTAATAAACCACGCTTTCATCATCAGTATTTACCTGATGTGGTGCAACATGAAAAAGGTGCGTTTACCCCAAAAGTATCCAAGCAACTTCAAGCCAAAGGACATAAGCTCAAAGCCATGCGGAATTATGGCAATATGCACGCTATTCTTTGGGATAGACATACAGGGCAAGTCTTTGGCGCATCGGATAAACGAGGTGAGGGCTTAACCAAAGCTTTTTAACATTATTCACCACGAAGAACATGAAGAAAAAGTGTCATGCTGAGCGTAGTCGGAGCATCTTTTGTCATGCCGACCGATTAGGTGAATTGCGAAGCAAGAGAGTATCCCCTGGGGGAAGTGGAGGCATCTTATAGATTTCTCCACTCCGCTACGCTTCGGTCGAAATGACAAACTCACCACGAAGAATACCGAAGCGCCCTATTTCAGTGGTAAATAAATGTCCGTAATGATTTCATGCTCCTGAACATCAGGAAGCTTAGTCACATAATGAAAAAAGCATGGAAAGTCTCTTAGCTCTTCCCCGCTTTCAGGTAACCATTCTTTATATAAAAACATCACCTTAGCAGTCATCTTCTCATACGGACCAACATGCCTAATTCTAGCGCACTTACCTTCTGGAATAATTTTATTTTTCATCACCTTATCATCTTCAGGGATGGGTGCAGTCACTTCGCAACAAATATCAAATCGAAATTCATCAGGTTTGGTTGTCGTAGGGTCATCATAAGCCAACCCTAAAGTTCGGCTGGTTTTAACGGGCGATAAACCTGTTTGTTTTCGCCATGCAATCACCTCTGCAATGGATTCATTGATTAAATCTGGTGCTTTTCTATGCTCAAAAGCAGCGACCTTTACCTCTTCAAACCCAACAACTTCTACATTTATTTCTTGGCTCATGATGATTTCTCCTTCCCTTGCTGGGAACTTATATTTCTCATGCCAAGGTTGCCATTTGGGTTCTTTTCGGAATGCACTTGGTGTTTGTCCAAATGCTTTTTTAAATGCCCTAGAGAATGATTCAGGGTTTTCAAACTTTGCATCATATGCAATATCAATAATTTGCACTTCTTGACGAAATGTGAGCTGATACGATGCTCGTTTAAGCCTTAAAAGTTGCACATATTTGGATACACTTAACCCTACATACACCGAAAATTGCCGATGAAAATGAAATTTAGAGAAAAATGCGACATCCGCCAAAACTTCAACGGATAAGTCTTCATACAAATGCGTATCGATAAAGTGCAACACTTTATCAAACCTTGCTTGGTATATTTTTCTATTTTGATTCATTTCAGCCATGATTACCTCAACATGGCGAACGCTAAAGCCCTAAAAGAATGGTATCTTGACCAAAATTGCCATCTTTCCTCAAACCCAAGGTTATAAAAGATAACATCAACCTTTATGGTTTACCTACATAAGTTTCAATGACTTCTTCTTTGCCTTTAAGTTTAAGCGGTTCGCTTAACTTAAAGTGAGCTTTGTGCTTTTCATCAAGTTGCTCATACACCACTTTACTGATAATCACTTCTCCACCTTTAGCCGCCCCACAAAACCGAGCGCCTGTATTGACGATATTACCAATCACCGTGTAATCACGGCGGTCATGCGTACCAATAGAGCCAAGCAATGCCTCCCCATAATGCACCCCTACCCCCACATTAAAGTTTACATCTTGGCTATCCTGAATGGCTTGTTGAATGTCTAAGCCTGCTTGCACAGCAGCTTGAGAAGCATGTTTAGGAAACATAGCCATGATTTCATCGCCCACAAATTTGTCGATAATGCCATCATATTTATGGATAATTTCTGCCTGTAACTCAAACAGTTTATTTAAGTTTTCAACCACAACTTCAGGTTTTTCATTTTCTGAATAACTGGTAAATCCACGAATATCTGAGAAGAAAATCACAATATCCTGCATTTCACCCTTAAATAGCTCTGTTTTTTCAGTGACCGAACTATAAATCGCATCTGTAGTTGATTTGGATAAGTATTTTTCCATGTGTTCACGCACTTTAATTAATAAACAGGTGTTCATGGTAATTACTTTGTCTGCCTTAAATACAATCCAAAACAGCATGATATTAAATAGAATGAAAATTAAAGTTGGAATGACTAAGGCTTCCTGCAATGCCTCATACACCATATCTTCAAAGCGGGTCACATCTTCATAAATTTCCATCACACCCACCACTTGCTTAGTATCCAAATCAAAAGCAGGAATATATACTTCAATAAAATGCTTACCGTCTTCCTCTTCCTGTTTAGAAAAAGTCTTGCCTTGAAGTGCTAACTGAAAACCCTCACCTTGAATATCATCATACAAGTCACCCTCATTGGTTTGATTCTCATAGTCATACAGAATCACACCTTTCCGATTAAACACATTGACTTTAGCAAAACCAAAATCAGTCGTAATCAATTCTTCCATTTTATCTCTTAGCTTGTGTCTCATGTCATCGGACTGAATGGTTTCAAAGCTAGCATGATTTTCTTCTAAGACATCACGGTACACATCGCGATAAAAGGTGCTCCCCTTTTCAACCAAATTTTCAATATACTGCTGATGTAATGCTTGTCGCTCGGCATGAATAAAAAAGGAAAATAGCATGGCATAAAAAACTATCCCACCGATACCCGCATATAAAATATAATACCTTTTCAAAGGAAAAGGTTTGTTGTTCATCACTGCCTTATTCGGGTTACTCAAAATCATTCACCTGTTTTAATCTAAATTTAACACCTGCAACCATAGCAAGTCACTTATTGATGGGCGGCTATAGTCATAGTTTGCATAGGCTTGAAATACCAATACGCAAACCATACATTACTACACATTAAGGAATTATAAAATTAAAAAGGAGTTTCTCACATGAAGTCATTTAAAGGCATAGCCTTATTGGTAATTACCAACATTCTTATCATGGTCACCTTAGCAATTAGCGCCAATATTTTGGTCTACTTTGTCTTACCCATGTTCGGCATTGATGTCCGAGGTAGCTTTGAAGCTCGTCAATTGATGTTTGCTGCTGTGTTTGGTTTTGGCGGTGCATTTATTTCGCTTTGGATGTCCAAATGGTTTGCCAAACGTGGCTACAAAATGCAACAAGTGACCAACCCAACAACCCCCAAAGAAAAATTAGTCTACAACACTGTAAAAGCATTGGCAGAACGCGAAGGCATTAAAATGCCTGAGGTTTGGGTATATTGGGACGACGTGCCTAATGCGTTTGCCACAGGTCCTAGTCGTAATAATTCTATGGTGGCTGTTTCCTCTGGCTTAGCAACCAACCTAAGTGACGCAGAACTTAAAGCTGTACTGGCGCATGAAGTTGGGCATATTGCCAATGGTGATATGGTTGCCACGACGTTGTTGCAAGGCTTGATGAATACCATGGTATACTTTGTAGCAAGCATTGTTGCACGTATGGTAGCTAGTGCTGTAGCCCGCGATGGTGAACCAAGTCATATGGTGTATTTCATTGTGGATATTGTACTGCAAATCCTACTATCTATTCTTGCATCTATCGTTATTTTCGCCTTCTCACGTAAACGTGAATTCAAAGCTGATGCCTATGCCGCAGATGCTTTGGGTGCGGATTCCATGATTAGTGCTTTGCAAAAAATTGATGCTTTATCTCGTCAATCTGTGGAATGGCAACATCGTGAAGCGCGAGAAGATGCCCTTGCAACCATGAAAATTTACGGCGCACACGGTGGCATGAAAGGTTTGTTTGCAACCCATCCAAGCATTGAAGATCGTATTGCAGCATTACGTAACCGCCGCTAGGCTTTAGGCATGTCACATGCCAAACACAATACGCCCTCATTTCAATCCGTTGCCATTCTTATTATTGGCAACGAAGTATTGTCAGGGCGTACACGCGAAGCTAACGCTTGGTTTGCAGCAAAAACATTATTTGATGTAGGCTGCAAACTAAGCGAAGTTGCTATTGTTCCTGATATTCAGGAAACCATTATCAACACCTTGCAGCGCTTACACCAGCAATATGATGCTGTGATTACCAGTGGCGGCATTGGCCCCACCCACGATGACATTACCATGCAGAGTGTAGCCGATACTTTTGATGTACCACTGCTTGAACATGCTGAAACCATTCAGTTGATGACAAACTTTTATGGTGAAGACGCGCTCACAGAAGGTCGCCGCCGCATGGCTCGTTTACCAGACGGTGCAAAACCTATCATTTGTGAACAGTCGATATGCCCAGGTGCCTTAATTCAGAATGTTTATGTCTTTGCAGGCGTGCCACATATTTTTGCCTCACAATTAAAGTCTGTGTTGCCGCACTTCACCACAGGCAAAGCATTTATACGTCAAGAAATTGAAGTACGCTTACTCGAAAGTAACTTTGCGCAAGAGCTTAGCGATATTCAAAATGATAACCCTGATATTGAAATCGGTTCATACCCTGGTCGCTGTGGTAAGCAACCCACTGGTAAAATATGCATAAGTGGGATTGACAAAAAAAGAATCGCAAACGTAAAAAAACAAATTGAACACATGTTAAAGGACAAAGAAAACCATGAAAATCAGTAAACGTGACACCATATTCATTGTGATTGTAGCTATCGTCATCACCTTTCTCACCCTAGGTGCTAAAGAACGCACCACCAAAGCTGTGCCTGATGATGCTATACATGATAAAGCAACATCACGTGATCAATGCATGACATGCCACGGTGTCGATGGTGTCAAACCTCAACCGCTAGGTCACCCTAAAGCAAACCAATGTTTCCAATGCCACAAACAACCTGACCACTGGGTTGGTGGCGTAGTAAAAACAAAATGAAACGTATTGGCATTGTTGCCAAACGACATGACGACTTTGCACTGAAAACAGCGTGCGAACTAAGCGCATGGTTACAAAAAAAAGAACTTCAAGTCGTTGTTACCCCACAAATTGCCAAGCACAGCAATGCACAAAGTGTTCCACTTGTAGAAATGCCGCAACATGTTGAACTGATGGTGGTGCTTGGTGGTGATGGCACACTCTTACAAACAGGACGTTGTTTTGTCGGTTCAGGCGTACCGATTTTAGGTATCAACCTTGGTCGCTTGGGTTTTTTAACTGATACACCTCTAAGCAATATGTTTGATGTCATGGATGATGTTTTGGCAGGGCAGTTTAAAGTAAAAAAACACTTTGCTTTGCAAGTTGATGTCATACGTGACGGCAAACATAAAAGTTCGGGTTTAGCGATGAATGATGTGGTTTTACAGCGTAATGACCACCCACGTATGATTGAATTTGAAATGTATGCTCGTAAACAATTCGTCTTTCGTTTACGTGCCGATGGTTTGGTTTTAGCAACGCCCGCAGGCTCAACAGCTTATGCTTTATCTGCAGGTGGTGCGATTGTTCATCCCGAAATTGAAGCCATCAGTGTCGTTCCTATTTGCCCACACACCGTATCCAACCGCCCTATTGTTTTACCTGCTTATGATGAAATTAAATTGAACTTAATCGATAGCCCTGCTCCTGCAGCCCTTAATCTAGACGGGCAAGTCCATTCCACACTAAACATGGGCGATAGCGTGTCGGTGAAACGTGCGGGTGACATCACTTTGGTGTATTTGGAGCACTGGCATTATTTTGATGTCTTGCGTAATAAATTAGGCTGGGCTGGGCAACAATAAATGATTGTTTCTCTGCATGTGCGTCAATTCGCACTTTTTGAGCACATAGAGCTTGAGCTCAACAAAGGTATGACTGTATTCACAGGCGAAACAGGTGCGGGAAAGTCGATTTTGGTGGATGCTTTGGGTGCAGTATTTGGAGCACGCGCCAATGCTGATTGGGTGCGTCATGGTGCAGAAAAAGCAGAAGTCATTGCTGAAATTGAATCTCAAGATACACGTCTATTTCACCTGCTCAAAGAACAAGATATTGATGCCGATGATGGCATCATGATTCGCCGCGTCATCACCGCTGAAGGTCGTTCAAAAGCATGGGTTAATGGCATACCAACCGCTGCTGGGGTATTAAAACAAATCGGCAATATTTGCTTTGATTTGCATGGGCAACATGAGCACCAAACGTTGATGCAGCCTGAGTTCCAACAGCAAATCATTGATGCCCGAGTTGAGCAAAGCATCAAACAAACCGTAAATAAAACATATACACAACTCTCTGAAATCAACAAACGTTTGCGTGATTTACATGGCAGCCGTGATGAAGCACTTGAAAAAGAAGCCTGGATGCGTGAAGAAAGCGAGCGTTTATTGGCATTAGACATTGAAGATGGTTTGGAAGAAAAGCTGGAAACAGAATGTGAAGCAGGACGCAACATTGAGCAAGTGCAACAAGCTGCTGCAACTGCACTTAACCTGTTTGATGAACAAGAAATCACCGTACGCAACCTTTTGGGGGAAATCATTCATCAGGTTGAAGCGGTAGCTGAACATCACCCAAGCTTACAAGAAGCACATGCTTTGCTCACACAAATGGATTCGCTTGCCAGTGAAGTATCTCCTTATTTGCAAGAAGTTTTGGATAGTCAAATAGATGCACAAAGCTTACAGCAAACCGAAGATAGGCTTGCCGATTTAAGGGCTGCCAAACGTAGGCATGATACCGATGAAAACGGACTCTTAAAACTCATCAAGCAATGGCAAGAAAGCTTAAGCGCCTTGGATACAGCATCTTGGGATGAAGAAGCATTGCGCTCGCAGCAAAAAACATTAGAAACAGCATATCAAGAAGCCGCCACAACACTGCATCAAGCCCGCATTGAAGCAGCCGATAAACTGATCCAAGACTTACGTCCTTTTCTTAATCAACTTGGGCTTAAAAACATGCAATTATCGGCAAGTATTGACGCACGCAGTGATAAAAACACATGGAAAGCTGATGGTTGGGATGATATTCAATTATTGGCAGCAGCCAATATTGGCGAGCCTTTCAAAAGCTTAGCCGACACAGCATCGGGCGGTGAATTAAGTCGCTTGGTCTTAGCCCTTAAAGGCTGTGGGGCATTAGAAAATGAACCTGATACAGCTATTTTTGATGAAGTGGATGTTGGTATTGGTGGTGAAACGGGTTGGTGCGTAGGTGAATTATTGCGCAATATGGGTAATGAGCGACAAGTCTTGGTGGTATCACATTTACCACAAGTTGCCGCATGTGCACATCATCAAGTCGCCATTGAAAAATCAGTGCACAACAACCGAACACGCACCGATTTAAGCATACTTACAGGTGAACAACGCACATCAGAAATTGCGCGCATGTTGGGTGGCATCAATGATGAAAGCTTAAGTCATGCTGCAACCATGTTAAAACGTGGGCAAGCTTGATGCCCAACCCAATTGAAGTACGCCCTGCACAAGCGCAAGATGTTGAACAAATGTATGCCTTGATGCTGCCATTCATGCAAGATAATACGCTGATTAGTCGTGACCAAGATGATATTTTTGAACATTTACAAGAGTTTGTTGTCGCCATAAAAGATGGAAACGTTTTAGGTGTTTCGGCACTGCATGTCTATGACACCGATTTAGCCGAAATCCGCTCTTTGGTGGTATCTCCCAAAGCACAGCGTATGTCTATTGGTCACCAATTGGTCAAAGCCTGTGAAGCTATGAGCCAAAAACTGGGGATTTCTCGTGTTTTCGCCTTAACTTATATTGATAAATTCTTTCTTTCCCAAGGTTATACTGTGGTTGCCAAAGAAAGCTTACCACAAAAAATTTGGACAGTATGTGTGCACTGCCCCAAGTTTAGCCATTGTGATGAAATTGCGGTGTGTAAAAACCTTTAGCTCTAAACCTAATCCAATAGTGGATCAGTTTTTCCCAACTCAGCAAACCCTTGGTTTCTAAAATGGCATGAATCACAATGCCCGCAAGGCGTGCCATCATCTTTAGGATCATAACATGAGCGCGTCATGGCATAATCTACCCCCAATGATAAACCCAACTGGATAATTTCTGACTTATCCAAATGTAATAAAGGTGCCACGACTTCAAAATCTGCGCCTTGCACCCCTGCTTTTGTACCCAAAGCAACCGTTTTAGCAAATGAGTTTAAGAACTCAGGACGACAATCGGGGTAACCTGAATAGTCCACCACATTTGCACCAATCACCAATTTGTTTGCGCCTACAGTCTCTGCAAATGCAGCCGCTAACGACAAAAAGATAAGATTACGCGCAGGCACATAGGTTGAAGGAATTGAAGTTGTTTCCGCTTGGTCTTTAGGCACATCCAAATTACTTGTTAACGATGAACCGCCAATAGCATGCAAGTCCACGCTGATGACCTGATGTTTTTTCACTGCAAAAGCCTTTGCAATGTCCTTTGATGCTTCTAGCTCAATACGATGACGCTGCCCATAATCAAAAGCGATGGTGAAACATTCCCAACCTTTTTCCTTACTTGCCCATGCTAGAGCCGTAGCAGAATCCAACCCGCCTGATAATAATACAACCGCTTTCGTTGTCATACCC
>JALUWH010000086.1 GCA_027019685.1 Ghiorsea sp.
CGTGATGGACAAAGTGAACACATTAAATAAGCGTAAAATCACTATTCCTGTAATGGCAGGCTAGATGCAGAACTTCCTTATTTGTGCTTTTATATCCCATGGCAGAGAAATAAAGGACATATAAAGGAGCGTAATAAATGGAATATCAAGTCATGCTATTACCAAGTTATGCTTCAAGGAGAGTTGCATGCAACCAGCAGATATAATAGGAGTACTCGGTGGTCTTGCTGGCTTTACAGCGCTGGCGGTTCAAGGATACGTACTATGGCAAAAAAGAAAGCCATATCTTAAATTATTCGTGCCTTATAACTTCTCTGGTGATCATGCTGAGTCTGGTCAGAAGATGATGTTCTGTTTAGTTCGAATATCAAATCTATCAGAGCGCCCTGCGTATATTTACTTCGAAACTTTAAAAGCGGAAGTGTTATATAAGAAACGATGGCATCCAGTTGAGGTCACTAGCTTTCCTGAGGAAGCTAATGTGAGCTTCGATTTACCAGAGCAAATACAATTCCACGCTGGAGTTAAACAAATCCCATTCTTCAATAAATTTAGTTCCCCTGTCATATCATTAGATAATCCGTTCTCAAGATATTTTGCGGTTACCTGTCACGATAAAAGGGCAATGAAGCATGGAGAAAAACTTCGTTTAGAGTTTAAAGACTGTAATTTAACTAAACATATTCTTGAGGCAGAGATACTAAAAAATGACCCTGAGCACGTTGAATAGCAAAACGGAGGTAGACCTTGTTTTAGGCTGTGCTACCCCCTACGGAGCGCCATGAACCACTTGCTCCATCGCTTCATCCGTTTCAACTGCTCGCCAACGTCTATGCATCCAAAGCCACTGTTCAGGGTTTTCTTTAATCACCTTATCAAAGCTTTTACATGCGGCTGTCATAATCAGAATTTCATTGGTCGCTCTATCATCACTCAACTCTGGGCAAGGCACATCCCAAAATTTGAGGGTAAACTTAAAACCACCACCCTTTCGCACCAATGCCATGCCAATCATAGGTGCGCCTTTGGCAACAAAGGGTGCTGGCAAATGACTGGTGCTGGCGACATGCCCTAAAAATGGCACTTTAATGCCATTGCCTGCCCCCATGTGTTGATCTAGGGCGGATACAATACAGTGGTTATTTTTCAGTGCTTTAAGCAACCAGCGTACACCTGTATTTCTTGAATAAAGATTGGTACCAAAACGTGAACGCGATGCCAAAGTATAAGCGTCCAATGGTTTTTGATTGAGTTGGCGATAAATCATGGATGTTGGATGCCCCATCATGGCAGGCATCAAACCCATCAACTCCCAATTACTGAAATGGGATGCCAATAAAAACACACCTTTTTGCTTGGCAAGCGCGTTGGTCAACACTTCTTTGCCTTCAATCTCTACATGGTTAAGCAAATCATCCGCGCTGGCGGAAAACACATAAGGGATTTCCATAAGCGTGCGCCCCATTTGTTTAAATGCTTTTTTAGCAATCTTAGATCGCTCTTTTTTAGGTTTTTCGGGAAACACACGGGCGATATTTCTCAAGGCAATGCCTCGGTGCCGTTTATCTAATGTATAATACAACCAACCCAAAGCATCACCCAAGCCATGCATGATGGGCATAGGCACTTTGGCAAGTGCGCCAAAGAGTAGGCGCGTCCAAGCAGGTGCTTTGATAACTTCTTTTGCCGCTTTATCCGTCATTAGTCAGCGAGTTGTTTCGCCTCATCAATCAACATCACTGGAATATCATCACGAATGGGGTATTCCAACTTGCATTTATCACAGATTAAACCCGTTTTATCGGCATTGTACTGCACATCACCCTTACATTTAGGACAAGCTAAAATCTCAAACAAACCTTGGTCAATCATGAAAAACTCCGTTAAACACTAACATATCTGCCGCAAGCATAACCTTGATAGAGGCATACGAAAACAAAAACAAACATGATGATTGCAGCATAAAGAAGCCTGCCTATACTTGCGCCAGCTTTATCCCTATTTTTTTATTGAAAGGTGGTTTTTGATGTACGACTTTATTTCCCAAGGCGGCACAGTGATGTACATCCTGATTGCCACTTCGCTTCTTTCAACAGCTTTTATTTTGGAGCGCTTGGTGAGTTTACGTTCATCGGTTGTTATTCCTGTTAAGAAAATTAAAGAGGTTGAGGATGCAGTGCGTGAAGGCAATGTTGACCAAGCCTTAGAATTGTGTAAAAACAACAACACTGCCATGAGCCGCATCCTTTGGGTGGCGCTAAAAAACCGTGGTGTGAAGCGCAGTGTTATGAAAGAGATTTTAGAAGAAGTGGGCAGGCAAGAAGTGGCTCACCTTGAGCGTTTTGTTGGTGTTTTGGCATTGATTGCCGCTATTTCACCATTACTTGGTTTGCTTGGTACGGTGATTGGTATGATTGAAGTGTTTCAAGTGATTTCTGTTGAAGGCGTAGGCAAGGCTGATGTATTGGCATCAGGGATTTCTAAAGCATTGAATACCACTGCTGCAGGTATGTCGATTGCTATCCCTACGCTGGTTGCTTACCGCTTCTTTGAAGCCAAAATCAACCGTTATGTGGTTGATATTGAGCAACATGCTTTGTATTTCGTTGATTTACTTAAAGGCGAACGTGAATGAATTTACGCCCAAGACAAAAACGCAGTGATTTAATTGTTGATTTAACACCCATGATTGATGTGGTGTTCCTCATGCTTATTTTTTTCATGGTTAGCACAAGTTTTACTGCCAACAACAGTATCAAGTTAGATTTACCACAAAGCAAATCGCAAGCCGCCAATAAAGAAGAAAAACAAGTGGTGATTAGCATCAAAGCTGATGGTCAACTTTATGTACAAGATGAGCGCGTCAAAGATGCCGACTTACGCCGCCGTATTCTAAATATCAGCAAAGGTGACCCA
>JALUWH010000087.1 GCA_027019685.1 Ghiorsea sp.
CCAGAGTAATTTTTGTCTTCATATAGATGAACTTCACCTTGCAGAATGAGTTCTACATGCCCCATGTATTTATGTTCAGGTTTAATCGTGTGGTTAGCAGGGTATGTTGTGTTCCATGCACGTTTAGCGAGCATAAAGCGGAGGTCGGTGGGCAAGCAGGAGAAAATAGGAGACATGGTTAGGTCGGCAACACGCCTTCTCAGCAAAGACTCTTTAGAAAACTGCATGTGTAAGTCGGGGTGCTTTAAGAATGCCTGTTTGAGCTCTTTGGCTGTTATGCGCAAGAGGGATGTGTTTTCAGTAGCAACAACAGTTGCATTGCGAACAGCACCTTCAAGTAAGGCTCCTTCTCCCAATAAATCTCCAGGGTGCAAATGGTTTAGCAATGATAGAACCCCTTGGTTGTCATTGCTAACTGCGAGTTCACCCTCCAGTACAAGGTAAATATAATCTGCAGTATCGCCTTTGCGAAATAGAATAGCACTTTGGCGTAAATTTATGGTACGCAGTTTAAGTTTTACCATACCAAAGCTCTTGCCAAGAAGGCTGTAGTCTGTACCCACAAAAGGTTGCGTTGGCTTAGATTTTACATCTTCCCCATATTGCTCAACTAGAGCTTCTGCATCAACGGGGTTCTCGTGAGAGAGTAAATGGTATGCTTTGCGTGCTTCAAGGGCAGCACGAATCTCATGTCCCGTTTGCAGGAATTTCTTTGCTAGACGGATGTGAAAAATAGGGTCATTGGGGTGCATTGCACAAAGCTCTTTGAGCTTGCGAAACGAACTTTTTTGACGTCCTGTCAGTGCGCTAGTCCCCAATATTCATCTCCAGTTAAAAAGTGAACTGCACTATATATATTGTGATACTTTTTTAAAGGTGATATATATCACCACACGAGGTTTTTGAAACGATGGATAGAAGCTTCTTTAGGTACAGGGTTGTTGTTTATTAATGTTTGGCTAAATGATTGGCTGTACCAAGGGATGAGTAGACTGCCCCTAGATCCAAAGCCGTTAAATATAGCGATGTTTTTGTATTTTGGGTGAAAGCCAATAAAAGGTTGTTTATCCAAGGTGGTGGGGCGAATACCTGCTTGATGTTGGGTAACTTTAAAGTTGTAGGGTTCATGAAAAACATCTTCTGCAAATGCTAACAGTTGTTGCTTGGATGTTTCGAGTAGGCAAGGTCTTGTTATTTTCGTATCAAAGGTTGCTCCAACACGACAGGTATTTTTGTTGATAGGTAACAACCATTTCCCTTTGTTGATGATGGCATTGGGAAGGTTGTTGTTGGTGTTGCAAGTGATGATTTCACCATGTGCTGGTTGCAGTGGCAGCTGTGAAAATAACGGGTTGTGTATCATGCGATAACCTTCACAATAGATGGTGGTTTGTTGTGTACTTTGGGTTTCATATTGACGATAAGTTATCATATTATTTTTCTCAAGATATTGAGATAGAGCATCCAGAAGGGTGTTGGTATCCAACCAAGCTGCATGATGCTGCGTGATGCCACCATGTTCAGCGTTTAGCTGTTGATGTGGTGATAGTTTACCTAAGAATGTACTATATTCCTTATTTTTTAATCGTTTTTTACAGTTTTCCTGTTCTTTTTGTGAGGAAAATAGGCGAAACATCGGTTTTTCATGGAAACATTGTATGCCAAGCTTCTTTTCAATGTTTTGGTAAAACTTTTTAGCAAAGACAAGCATTGCAGGCGTGTGTTCCGCCAAAACAAAGCGTTGTCCAGTGACTGGATTAATAAGCCCCGCAGCAACGCGTGATGCACAAGCTTGATTATCTGCATAAACATGCACTTTTTTACCTTGTTGTAATAAGCTCCATGCCAATAAGCTGCCTGCCAAACCGTTGCCAACAATGATGATGCCTTGTTTTGAGAGAGTATCCATAACCGCTAGCATAAACGATGTGGCGATAGGCGGCAAAAAGCAGTATTATTGCCAAAATTATAATGGCTAAGGAGTTTACCATGGCAAGAGCAGCAGCACGTCACCTTTTGGTGAGTACAGAAGAAGAATGTTTGAGAATCAAAGAAGAAATTGAAGCAGGTTTGGATTTTGCTGAAGCGGCTAAAAAATATTCATCATGCCCTTCTAAAGCACAAGGTGGTGATTTGGGTGAGTTTGGCCCTGGTCAAATGGTTCCTGAGTTTGATAAAGTGGTGTTCTCTGCGGACATTGGAAGTATCGAAGGCCCAGTGCAAACCCAATTTGGTTACCATTTGTTAGAAGTGACTGCGCGTAGTTAAGGTATGCTAACGTCTGTGCAGACCACTTGGCATGAGCACATCAATGCGGCGGACTGGGAAGCTTTGTGTGATGGCTGTGGCAAGTGTTGTATGCACAAGTTTGAAGATGAAGATACAGGTGAGATTCTAAGAACGAATGTCGCCTGTAAACTTTTTGAAGCCAGTACATGTCGTTGTACACAATATGAGCAAAGGTTTTCGCTAGTGCCTGAATGCTTGGATATTCGTAAACTTACAGATGCTGAAATGTTGTGGTTGCCCCAAACATGTGCATACCGCTTAACATTTGAAGGTAAACCTTTGCCACAGTGGCACCCATTGAAGAGTGGAGATGCAAGGTCGGTGAATAAGGCAGGGCATTCGATGTCGGGCTTGTCAATTTCTGAAGTTGATGTGCCAGAAGATGAAATTGTGGATTATATTTTAACATCTTAGAAAATAAGTGCTAGACTTGCTTAATGAATTTTGAGGGGTAATACGCTGAATATTAAAAAAACAAATTTTCATCTGCATTTATCGGGCTGCAAAGAAGGGCTTCAAGCCTTGCAGCATTTGGCAGACCAGGCTTGTGAAGGGGTTTGTTTGAATGCGATTCAAATTAACCGTATCGCTTTGGCACTGGATGAATTGTTTGC
>JALUWH010000088.1 GCA_027019685.1 Ghiorsea sp.
CAACAGAGCCGCGATACATCACTGGTTTCTTCTCAGCTTTGGGTGCGTCATCATAAACTTTGGTTTTTGTACCCCTGTACATGACCGTTTTGTATGCTCTCTCCCCTTCGTTTAAACTCTCATCATCATATTCATCATCATATGCTTCGGCTGTATGATGTTCTTTAGGGGCAGCGTCATACTCAAATGCAAGGTTTCCCGACCCTAACTTTAGCAAAAACACATGCTTATCTTCCATCTTATTGAGTACTGCCAACTCGCCTTCCACAACAAGGTACAAGTAATCGACAAGGTCTCCCTTTTTATACAAGGTAGTGCCTTCTTTAAGCTTAACTTGTTTCATCTTGCGGGAAATCATGTTCCTTTCGTTACTCAAACGGATAAAGGTATCTGAAACATAATGTTTTTTGCTGCTGTCAGCATCTTTGCCAAACTGTTTAAGAATAGCTTTGCTTTGCATGTTATTCTTTTCAGCAACAAAAAGTGCATGAGCCTTTCTGGCAGAATAGATAGCGAGAATTTTATTCTCTGTTTCCATATAAGATTCAGCTAATCTAAAACGAAATACTGGGTCGTCAGGATGCTTAGCACAAAACTCTAGCAAGCGTTTTCTACTTAATCTTTTTTGTTGGCTTTCGGTGTCAGTCATACCTTCCCCTATTTTAGGTAAGTCTTCGCACCAATTCTTTGCATGAACTATTACCACAATAGATGGTTAAACAAATTATGTAAAGGCTTTTGAAACATTTTTGCTTATACTATGTAGATGATTGTACATGATACACTTGATGTATTTATATTAACTGTCTTAATCTGCGCATGGACGAATACAGCTTACTTGATACCTCTACCGAACATGGCTTAACCATGCGGATATTTCAGCGTGATGAAGCGTTTTCTATTCGTGTGGATACTGAAGATAGTGAGCTGATGAATAATGGCTTTCATTATTCGGAGGATATGTTGGCAGAGCTTGCTTGCGCACCCATCAAAGGCAGGGCTAAAGCGCATGTGTTGGTGGGCGGTTTGGGTATGGGCTTTACGTTGGCTTCGGCTTTAAAACATGTGAAGGCTGATGCAACGGTGACAGTGAGCGAGCTGATGTCGGCAGTGGTGCGCTGGAATGAGTTATACCTTGGCAAAGGTGCTGGGTTTCCGCTTAGCGATAAACGAACGCGTGTTATCAATCAGGATGTGGGCAAGGTGATGAGTGAGCATAAAGATAGCTTTGATGCGATTATGCTTGATGTGGATAATGGACCTGATGGTTATACGCGAGATAGCAATGACTCCTTGTATGGTTTAAACGGGCTGACCAATGCCTATGAAGCGTTGAAAAGTGGCGGTGTGCTCACGGTATGGTCTGCTGCACCTGATATTGCCTTTACGCAGCGTATGATGAAGGTGGGCTTTGAAGTGGAGCAACAACTGGTGAAAAGCCATCCGCAACAAACGCATGGCGCTAGGCATACCATTTGGATAGGCACACGCTACTAAGGCTACCCCGCCAGCTTCGCTGCCACCCCTTCAAAAATGAAGGGGAATAAAAGCAATCATTCCCCTCAGGTAGAGGGGTGCCACGTAGTGGTGGGGTGTTTTCAGAATATAACTTTTCTTGATTGAGCGGTGGGTTGTATTTCTACCCCGTACCCCAGGGCATCCTCTCTCGCTCTGCGATTCACCTTATCAGCTTCGCTGCCACCCCTTCAAAAATGAAGGGGAATAAAAGCAATCATTTCCGCAACAAACGCATGGCTCTCGGCATACAATTTGGATAGGTATACGGTGCTGAGGCTACCCCGTCAGCTTCGCTGCCACCCCTTCAAAAATGAAGGGGAATAAAAGCAGTCATTCCCGCGCCACCCCAGGGTGTACTCTCTGCCTTGGGCATTCACCTTAAGGCGGGAACCCAGTGGTTGCAAAGTTTATGCGGACTCCCACCTTCGCGGGAGTGACGATAATTTTGAGTGATACGTGTAAACCTTCCCCAAAGATAAATCCTGACTAGAGTGTGTCGCGTGAGTTTATCTGATATTGGATTAGACAGTTGGTTTGAAGAATATGTGCAAGCGTTTTGCGGTGAAGGGCAAAGTGTGGCGCGTGTGGTGGCTGTGGATAGGGATAGGCTTGTTGTGCATGACGGCACGCGAGAATTATCCGCAGAATTGTTGGGTAAATTCTTTTATGGTGCTGAAAGGGCGACTGCGTTTCCTTGTGTGGGTGATTGGGTGTGTCTTGAACATCATGATGCTGAAACGGCGGCATCCCATCAATTTGCCAGCATTCACACCGTATTGCCGCGCAAAACCCTGCTCAAGCGCAAAGCATCGGGTTATGATGATGAATTTCAGCTTTTAGCCGCCAATATTGATACAGCATTGATTGTGATGGCATGTGATTATGACTTTCATGTGCGTAAACTTGAACGATTTCTTGTGTTGGTGAATGAGGGTAAAATTGAGCCTGTATTGATTCTGACCAAAACCGATTTGATGCACCCCGAAGATATTGAAGATTTGTTGTTCGATATTGAAGATGCGGGCATTAGCCTGAAAATTATTCAACTAAGTAATAAGACTGGCGCGGGCATAGAACAAGTGCGTGAGTTAATCCAACCAACAAAAACCTATTGTATGGTGGGTTCATCGGGGGTGGGTAAAAGCTCGCTGATGAATCAATTGCTGGGCGCAGACAAGTTTGAAACCCAAGAAGTGAGTGCAAATGGTGAAGGGCGGCATACCACGGTGCGTAGGCATTTGATGCTGCTTGAGGAGCAGGGCGGCATGATAGTGGATATGCCGGGTATGCGAGAGCTGGCGATTGCCGAAGTCAGCGAAGGTATTGAAGAAAGTTTTGAAGATATTTTGGAGCTTGCGTTGTCGTGTAGGTTTTCCAACTGCGGGCATAGTAATGAGCCAGGCTGCGCCATCATTGCAGCAATTGAGAACGATGAACTTGATATTGACCATTATGATAACTACTTAAAAATTCAGAAAGAATCGGCACATCACAAAACAACATACGTTAAAGAAAGGCGCAAGGGCAAAAATGCCAGCCGCCTTGCTGAATCCAAAACACGGCATAAAAAACAACGCTTAACTGAGGCTCAACTCAAAGAGGCTAAGCTAAAGCTCCAGTGATTTGGTAGCTATTCAGTATGTTTATAAGCCTTCTTTTCCTACTGAGTGGTCTTTATATAAACCCTCACCCCAACCCTCTCCCTTAAAAGGGCGAGGGAAAAGCTGTGCTTATGAAGGTTGATTTGTTGTCTCTTACACCTCTCCCTTAAAATGGGTTATAGTGAATAGTGACATCATTTGTGTATAAACTATTTATTTTTAGCTTCAATCCATCGGGACATAAACTCTGTGCTGCGGTGATGATGATGGTTAAGCATTAACCCTATAAAATTTTGTTGTCTATGGCTTTGTAAATGGGTTTGAACATCTAAAATTCTAGCCAATAGTGCTTGTTGGTTCTTTTCTTTGTTAAATAAGGTGTTTACGATGTTAAAACCATTGTTTTGTGCCTGCTGCCACTGTATTTTGTTTTGGTGCAGAGCTACGGCGGCATCAGCAATACCTTGTGCATCATTGGCAATGTTTCCAGCCCAATCAAGCCCGCCTGTCATGCCTTCTGCACCTATGTTTGTGGTCACAGAAGGTGTGCCAAACAGCATGGCATCAGCAAGTTTGGTTTTAATGCCAGCACCAAAGCGTAGTGGGGCAAGGCAAACACGCGCGGACTGCATGACTTCTTGCACACTATCAGCCCTATCTTTGATGAAGAATCCTTGCTTGGCATTGTGTAAAGCTGTGGCTTTGGGTGGGGTGTATGCACCATAAATATGCAACGCTGCTTTGGGGAGCTGTTTTCTAATCAAAGGCCATATTTCTTCTTTAAGCCAAAGCACGGCATCCCAGTTGGGGGCGTGCCTGAAGTTACCAATGGTCATAAAATGTTGGCGTTGCTCAAAGCTGGGTGTATTGGAAGTGTCAGATGCATCCAACATAAAAGGGCAGAGGTGTAACAATGTTTTATGGATGCCAAAGTGGGATTGTAATAAGTCGTATTCAGCATCAGATATAATAATGGATAAGTCAGAGCGATACATGGCTGCGATTTCACGCAACACAATATCGTTATGCAGCATATTGGGTGTGAATGCTTGGTGAGCTTTTAAGGCTTGATGCCTTGCTTCTCTTAAACAGTGTAAATCAATGGTTTCAATGATACGCAGTGCATCAGGGCAGGATTCAGTCACACGCCAGCCAAACTGCTCTTCCATCATAAACCTATCAAAAATCACGATGTCAGGTTTTAACCCAGCTATAAAATCATCAAAAGAACTACAGTTTAATGCCACTTCTTGGGTGTGAATACCTGAATTTTCTAAGCTATTGGAAGCGTGGTTTTTTGTGGCTGCACAAGCAAAGGTAATGTCCCAACCTTGTGCCTGAAATAGGCTGATATGCTCCATGATGCGCACGCTTGCGCCAGTGGATTGTGGCTCTGGCCAAACCAAGCCGAGTATAAGTACATGTTGTCTTTTATTTATCAATGTTTACACCTTTAAAATCGACAAAAGACTAACGGAAAAATAAAAGGCATGACAATCAAATTTGATTTGATACCTTTGCCTCATTCCCTTTGGAGGTCTTATCATGGCTCGCGTTACTATTGAAGATTGTGTACGTTATTACCCTAACCGTTTTGAAATGGTTGTTTTAGCGGCGCGTCGTGCCCGTCAATTGCAAAATGGTATGCCTAGTGTGCTTGAAAACGAAGGACACAAACCAGCAGTACAAGCCCTTAAAGAGCTTGGTGAAGGTTATGTATCTTGGGAAAATGTGTTTGAACTTGAAGAACAAGAACGTTTACAAGGCGAAGCACAAGAAGAGTTGGCTGAGTAACCTGCGTTTTTCCTGACTCATTTTCTATCACTTGATGGTTGACTATTTATGAGTCGCATTTTTGAAATAACCGAACAAATTAAAACTTATATGCCTAAAGCTGACGTGGAGTTGGTGAATAGGGCATATGTTTTTGCTGCCCACGCCCATGCAAGACAACGTCGAAGCTCGGGTGAGTTGTATATTATTCATCCCTTGGGCGTGGCAAAAAACCTTGTTGATTTAAAGCTTGATGTAAGCTCTGTGGTCACAGGTTTGCTGCATGATACCGTGGAAGACACCCACGTTACCCTAGAAGATATTGAAAACCGCTTTGGTGAAGAAGTTGCCCGTTTGGTCGATGGCGTAACCAAAGTTGGTAAAATTCATTTTACCTCATCAGAACACAAAAAAGCTGAAAACTTCCGTAAAATGATTATGGCAACCGCCAAAGATTTGCGTGTGCTGTTGGTTAAACTGGCTGATCGTTTGCATAATATGGAAACGCTTGGTTTTATGCGAGCAGATAAACGTAAACGCATTGCTATTGAAACCATGGAAATCTATGCACCACTTGCCCACCGCCTTGGTATTCACTGGGTAGCACAGCGCATGGAAGATTTATCTTTTCAACATGCAGAGCCTGAAGCTTATGCAGCATTGCATGAAAAGCTGGAAGGAAAACTTGATTTCTTGGTGGAAACCAAAAAGCGATTGGCAGGTATTATTCAAGAAGCCTTACATAGACAGGGTATTGATGCGCAAGTGCAAGGGCGCATGAAAAATATGTATAGCCTGCATCAAAAAATGCAACGTAAACGCCTTGATTTTGATGAAATCTATGATTTTATGGCGTTTCGAGTGATTGTTGAGGATACGCCTGCTTGTTATCATGTATTGGGTATTATTCACAGCCTATACAGGCCTGTGCCAGGTCGTTTTAAAGATTATATCGCTTTACCTAAACCCAATGGTTATCAATCTTTGCATACGGCTGTAATTGGTCCTGATCATTTCCGTATTGAAGTGCAGGTGCGTACTGAAACCATGCATCATTATGCAGAAGATGGTGTGGCTTCACACTGGATTTATAAAGCCAATGAAACAAAGCAAGGTGCGGATACTGAATTAGAAGGTTTCCAATGGTTAAAACAACTTGCAGAAACTCTACATACCGCTGAAAACCCCGGTGAATTTCTTGAAAATGTACGCTTAGACTTGTTTGTAAAAGAAGTTTATGTGTTTTCACGCGATGGTGATTTGTTTGCTTTACCTCGGGGTAGTACAGCATTGGATTTTGCTTATGCTATTCATACTGATGTAGGGAATCATTGCATGGGTGTGCGCATTAATGGCGAACCTGCTGAATTTAGCCAAACCTTATACAATGGTGATGAAATTGAGGTGTTGACCAGTCCTGAGCAAACACCATCGGGCAAATGGTTGAAGATTGTTAAAACTTCGCGTGCCAAACAGCAAATACGACACTGGTTACGCGGACAAGAAAAGGAAGAGGCTATTCGTTTGGGTAGTCATATGTTACACAATGCCTTGGGTGATTTTACGATTCGTCATGATGTGCTGAAATTTGCAGGTTGTAAGGATGATGTGGAGCTTAAAGAAAAAGTAGGGCGTGGTGAGTTAGAAGTCAGTACGTTATTTAAATATTTAAACAAAGATATTTCACACTCCTTGATTCGTAAACCTTTTGCAGAAGCTAAAATGCATGCTGCCAATTGTTGTTATCCGATTCCAGGCGATAGTGTAGCTGGCGTATTTGAATCAGGTCATGGTTTCATTGTGCATGACATTCATTGCAAGGTATTACAGAAACAAGCAGATAAGTCAGTGGATGTGGACTGGCAGCCAGCAGAATCCTGCTTGTATAAAACGGGTATCGAAGTTTTTTGTCAAAATGAAAGGGGCTCGCTTAGCTTGGTCACAGCATGCCTTGCTGAACAAAATGCAAATATTGAAGACTTAAAAATTGAACAACGACATGGCTCTTTATCATCGTTGTATATTTTACTTGAAGTTGAAGATAGATTGCATTTATCACGCATTTTCAAAGCATTACGTGCATTGCCTCATGTGTCACGTGTACATAGACACCACAACGAATCTTTACAAGCTCAAAGGGTAAAAGGACGATTTGGTTCGGTATTCCGTAGTGTTGCCTCGTTGGGTCAGTCTATTCGCAAGACCCTTGTAGAAAAAACGATTAGAAGGAAAAAGAAATGAGTCAATTACAAGCTATACATACCAATAATGCACCCAAAGCAGTAGGCGCTTATAGCCAAGCGGTTAAACACCAAGGCATGTTATACACATCAGGGCAGATTGGGCTTGATTCTCAATCTGGGAATATGGTTGCAGATGATGTGGCAAGCCAGGCCAAGCAGGTTGTGGCGAATCTAACGGCTGTGATTGAAGCTGCGGGTGGGCAATTGAATCAAATTATCAAAGTCACTATTTTTCTTGAAAATATGGATGATTTTCCTGTGGTAAACCAAATTTATGCTGATTGGCTTGGGGAACATAGACCAGCACGTTCTACAGTTGCCGTTGCTGCACTTCCATTGGCAGCAAAAGTTGAGATGGATTGTGTTGTGGCTGTTGGATAATTTCCATGTTTATTGAAAGTACGCCAACCACAGCTTTTGTGATTGCTGTGTTGATTGCTGTGGCAGCACAGTTGCTCGCCGCACGTTTAAAGTTCCCACCGATTATTATTTGGTTAATTGCGGGCATGGCTTTGGGAACCTATGGTTTGGATTGGATTCGTGCGGATTTACTTGCTGGTGCTATGCATGCACTGATTGAACTTGGCTTGGCAGTCATTCTTTTTGAAGGTGGACTTAACTTAAACCTAAAAACATTAAAAGAACATGGTTGGACAGTGGGCAAACTGGTGATTATAGGACCTGTTTTAACCATGTTTTTGGGTGGTTCCTTAGTACATTACCTTATTGGTATGGATTGGCCTATATCCTTGTTGTTTGGTGCTTTGGTGGCTGTTGGTGGTCCAACGGTGATTACGCCCATTGTAAGACAAGTGCGCTTGGATAGGGAAGTAAGCCATATCTTAAGTAGTGAAGCTATGCTGGTGGATGGTGTGGGTGCAATTTTGTCGATTGTGATGTTACAAATTGTTCTTCTGCCTGACCCAGATATGCTGCACAGCTTTCAAGAAATTATGGAGAAATTTGCTGTGGGTGCCTTTGTCGGTGTGATTGGTGGTTGGCTGCTAGGCAAGACACTTCAACACAATATCGCAGAAGGTGTTGAACTTCGTGTGGTTGTAAGTTTAGCCAGTTCATGGGGAATCTTCTTATTGGCAGACCAAATCAGTTCACAGGCAGGTTTGCTTGCGGTGTTAATTTCGGGTGTGATGTTACAACGCATGGATATTCCTGATTTACAAAACTTAAAACACTTTAAAGGCAGCTTATCCATGCTGTTGATTTCCGTATTGTTTGTATTGTTGGCTGCAAATTTAAATCTATATGTGATGGAAACTTGGTTGTGGCAAGGTTTACTTATCTTTGTGGCACTGGCATTGATGGTTCGCCCCTTGGTAGTATGGTTATCATCTGTTGGTGGACATTTGAATCATAAACAAATGACATTTCTTGCCTTTATGGCACCACGTGGTGTGGTTGCTGCAGGTGTAACCTCTTTGTTTTCTTTAATTTTATGGGAAGCTGGTAATCCTCATGCTGAGACTTTATTGGCACTTGTTTATATTATCATCATTGTTTCCGTATTTTTGTATAGTTTTTTAGCCAAACCCATGAGTCATTGGTTGGATGTGAAAGGTGGTTCGGATCGGTCTGTACTCATTGTTGGTGGAGGACAAGTAGGGGCTGAGCTTGGTCGTTTATTAAGTGAAGATAGAGAAGTTCGTTTTTTAGATTTAAATAGTGAAGTGGTGAAAAACTTAAAGCATGCTGGCTTTATAGCTGTACAAGGCAATGCATTGGATCCCTTGTATATGGAAGTAATTCATGCTGAAGAAATTGATACCGTGGTTGCTATGACAGGCTCATCTGATCATAACTTACATATTGCACGTTTGGTACAAGAAAAGTTTCATGTTTCAGAAGTATACGTGACTTTACAAGAAGGTGACGATAAAAAACATAGTAGTTTAATCCATCAATTACAGGTGAAGCGTTTGTTTGCCAAACCCTATACTTTTAGTTACTGGCATGACCAAGCTGTGCGTAAGCGCCTTGTATTTGATACCCAAGTGGTTGAACCAGGCTCTAAACTTATTGGTTTAAAAATGAGCGAAGTGCGGATTCCGCATGGTGTGCAACCTTTGGCTGTAGTGCGTAGGGGGCAGTCACATATCATCCATGATGATTTGGTATTGGAGGAAGGTGATGATATTTATGCCTTGCTTCGCCCAGAACGTGTGAAAGAAGGGCAAACGATTTTTACTGTGCCAACTGCGGCAAGTTAAAGGTTAGGCTTGAAACGAACACGTTTTGCGCCATCACCAACAGGTTTGTTACACCTTGGTAATGTTTATTCAGCTTTAGCCTGTGAACATTGGGCAAAAGAGCATGATGCGCAAATTTTATTACGTGTGGAAGATATTGATTTTACCCGCTGCAAACCCAAACATACAAAACAATTACTCGATGATTTGGCATGGTTGGGTATATCTTTTGATGATATGTCTTTTCAGCAGCAACGTTTAGCTTTGTATGAACAGGTTTTGCAACAATTAATTGATATGGATGTGTTATACCCATGTTTTTGTACGCGAAAAGAGGTTGATGCAGCATTGCTTGCGCAAAAAGAGAAGGGCAATGTTCAACAACGTGGTTTAGACCCTTATCTGGGCACTTGCAAACAACTTGATAAGCAACAACAGCAACAAAGAATGCAAAAGCAGGCTTATGCTTGGCGTTTGGATTGTGAGGCTGTATCGCAGCAGATAGGGCGGCAATGTGCTTGGTATGATATGCAAAATCATGAGCATTGCTTTGATGTATTGGAAGATATTGGTGACGTGATTATTGGGCGTAAGGATATTCGTTTTAGTTATCACCTATGTGTGGTGGTGGATGATGCAAAACAAGGCATTACTCATGTTATTCGAGGTGAAGACTTACGCAGTAGCACCCCTGTACACCGTGTGTTGCAATGTTTGTTAAATTATAAGTCACCGCAATATTTGCATCATAAACTGATTACAAATCAGCAAGGTAAACGTTTGGCGAAAAGTAAGGCATCACCTGCTTTAAAAAGCTTGCGAGATAGTGGGGCGACTGCCAAACAAGTACGAAAGTCTTTAGGTTTTTAAGGCTTTATTCTTCACCTGAAAGCAAACGAGCTGCGGCTTCATGATCCACATGACGAATATCGTGACCACGTTCCATATAAATGACCATTTCCGCAATATTGGTAGCATGGTCGGCAATCCGTTCAAGATTCTTGGCTACATTGGATAAAATAATAGATGAACCAATCACTCTTGGGTCTTCCATCATATAAGTGAGCATTTCTCGGTACATACGTTTATATAAAATATCAATACCTGCATCTTTTTCGATAACAAGCATAGCAAGCTCTGTGTCACCACGTGAGAATGCGTCCAAAGCACGTTTGACTTGGCGCACCACTTTCTCACCCATAATATCAAGGTTAGAGAAGTTTCTGGGTGGATTTTCTTCGGCGCGTAACATGCCTTGGGCGATACCAGAAGCCAAATCACCCATACGCTCTAGATCCGTGACCAACTTGATAATACCCATGATGAAACGCAAGTCACCTGCTGCAGGCTGCCTACGCACCAATATTTCACGGGTCATTTCATCACATTGAACTTCCAAGGCATTAATCGCTTTATCGCGCTCTAGGGTTTTAAGTGCAAGCTCTTCATTTTGCTCAAGCATGGACTTCACAGCATTTTCAATCGCACGTTCCACCAAGCCACCCATAGCAAGAATATGTGTCTTTATTTCATCAAGCTCTTCATCAAAGCGTTTCATGGTGTGTAATGGCATGTTTGTTCCTTTATTAAAAATAATAGAGTGTGGGTTTATAATTTAGGCCAAAGAAAAAAGCAAGTATAATCAATAGGTTGTGATATAGCTTACAAAATATATGTGGCGAAAAATATGTGCGTTAAATATATTTATTCATCTTCATCATCAAGCACATCATTGAGTTCTTCTATGCTTAAATGGCGAACTTCATGTGAACTGGATGCATAAATAATCATTTCGGCAATGTTGGCAGAATGGTCACCTATACGCTCAATAACTTTAGCAATATTGGTTAAAGCAATAGAGTGGCTAATGCTTGCGGGGTCTTCAGCCATACGTGTAAGTAGCACTCTCTGGCAATTTTCATATGAATCATCAAGTAGCTTATCTTGCTCAATTACTTTTTTAGCTAAAAGAACATCATTATTAATAAAGGCTTTCCGCGTATTTTTGACTTGTGTGAGCAAAATCTCACGCATGATAGGCACAGAGGTTGATTTTCTTGGAATAAAACCATCCATTTCTAATGCATTTTGCGCTAGTTTGGTTGCCAAATCACTCATGCGTTCAAGGTCGGTTACAATTTTTGTTGCAGAAAAAACGGTTCGTAAATCTGATGCAGCAGGTTGAAACTGGATAATTAGTGTGCGTGCAAGCTCGTCAATTCTCAATTCTAAGGTGTTGACTACATCATCGCGTTCAATCACACGTTTTGCCATTTCAACATCAACATCAAAAATAGAAGCTAGACTTTGTTTAATATTTTTCCGTGTGATTTTAAACATGGTATTGATAAGTTGGTGTAACTCATTGAGTTCATTATCAAATCGACTAAGTGTATGCGGCATATTTATCTCCTAACCAAATCGACCAGTAATATAGTCTTCAGTTTGTTGCTGTTGGGGCTGGCTAAAGAGGGATGAAGTTTCTCCGAATTCCACTAGGTTACCCATGTAAAAGAATGCGGTATTATCGGATACACGTGCAGCCTGTTGCATGCTATGCGTAACAATAATGATAGTGAACTCACTTTTAAGCTCGTCCATCAATTCTTCAATTTTTGCCGATGCTATAGGGTCTAGAGCAGAACAAGGTTCATCCATTAAAATTACATCAGGTTTGATGGCAATGGTGCGAGCAATACATAAGCGTTGTTGTTGCCCGCCTGAGAGCGCAGTGCCTGGTTGATGTAACTTATCTTTTACTTCAGCCCATAATGATGCTTTTTTAAGTGCTGTTTCTACAAGTTCATCCATTTCGACACCTTTTTTGGCGATGCCATGAATACTGGGTGCATAAGCAATGTTTTCATAAATGCTTTTGGGGAAAGGGTTGGGCTTTTGAAATACCATACCCACATGGGTGCGCAATTGCACAACATCAACATCAGGTGCGTAAATATTTTTATTATCAAGCGTAACTTCACCCTCAATCCTGCATGATGAAATATGATCATTCATGCGGTTCATGCAGCGAAGTAGTGTAGATTTACCACAGCCAGAAGGACCAATAAATGCAGTGATTTTTTTCTCAGCAACGGCCAAATTAATGCCATGCAAAGCTTGTTCCTTGCCATACCATAGTTTTAGGTCTTGGATGTTAATCTTTGTTGTGTTCATCTTACCACCTTGTTTCAAATCGTTTGCGCAACCATACAGCAAGACTGTTCATCGAAAGCAATAAGCTTAGGAGCACAAGGATTGCTGCGGCAGTGCGTTCTTCGTATGCTCGGATAGATTCACCTGCCCATGTGAAAATCTGAGCGGGTAGTACTGTGGCTACTTCAGTAAAACCTGAAGGTGTGTCTGGAATATATGCCATCATACCAATAATAAGTAGGGGAGCTGTCTCACCCATAGCTTGCGCCAAACCAATGATAGAACCTGTTAAAATACCAGGCAAAGCCAAAGGTAGTGTATGGTGCCATACGGTTTGCCATCTTGAAGCACCCAAGCCATAAGCTGCTTCACGAATAGTGTGTGGCACCGCGCGCAGCGCAGCGCGTGTGGTAATAATAATGACAGGCAATGTCATGAGTGCCAAGGTTAAACCACCTACCAAAGATGAAGAACGAGGCACACCAAAGAAGTTGATAAAAATAGCTAGTCCGAGCAAACCAAAGAGAATGGACGGGATAGCAGCCAAATTGTTGATGTTTACCTCGATAATTTGTGTCAGGCGATTGTCAGGCGCAAACTCCTCTAGATAAACAGCTGTCATCACACCAATGGGTAGTGCAACCAATAGGGTAACAATCAACACATAAATAGAACCAACAAGCGCAGACTTGATACCAGCCAATTCTGCCATTTTCGAATCACCATTGGTAAAGAAGTTGGTGTTAAAGTTAAGTTGAACTTTGCCTTCCTCTTGAAGTTTATCAATTTGTCTTTTTTGTTTGTCTTTGAGGCGGTTGGGTTTGTTTTTGAGGTATTGGTCAACATCTGCTGTTGCAACTACCCATTCATGGCGTGTGGTATTCATGACCTCGGGGTGGTCTTCCATATATAATGGCAAGGTACGCAACCAACCACGGCTGACAATTTTACGGTAAGACTTATCAATGGCTTTACGGTAGCTTTTTTGTGAGGCTTCGTTGTAATGAACCTCAACAAGAATCTGCGCCTGTGCCAGCGCGGAGTAACCTTGGTTAATGATATTGTAAAAAAAGAATACCAAAAATACTGCTGCCAAGGTTAGGGCAAGAATAGCAGAGCCTTTAAAGGCTTTTTCTCTGCGGTAACGCTTGCGAAGGCGCTTGTTAATTTGCATGTTATCTGAAACCTGCTTACTCATATTGGCTCCTAAAGCGACGAATAACATAGATAGATAAGACGTTTAACATTAAGGTGATAACTAATAATACCAACCCTAAACCAAATGCAGATAAGGTTTCTGGTGAATCAAAGGCTTGATCTCCTGTTAAGGCATCAACAATACGTACGGTTACGGTGGTCATACCTTCCAGAGGGTTCCATGTCAGGTTGGGGCGTAGACCTGCTGCCATCACCACAATCATCGTTTCACCCAATGCGCGTGAAATACCCAATAAGCATGCTGCAATAATACCAGGTAGAGCAGCAGGTAAAACAATACGAATAATGGTCTCAGACATAGTTGTACCCAGAGCCAGCGATCCATCGCGAAGGCTACGTGGTACAGCGCGAATCACATCATCTGAAAGTGATGAGATAAAGGGTATAATCATAATGCCCATCACAAGACCAGGTGTTAAAGCATTCGTGTAATCAGCATGCAAACCAACGGCTTCGGCAAATTTTACAATAAGTGGGCTGACGGTGATTGCTGCAAAAAAGCCATATACAACGGTAGGTACACCAGCAAGGATTTCTAAAGCTGGTTTTGCCGTATTGCGTACTTTTTCGCTAGCATATTCCGACATATAAACAGCAGATAAGATACCAATAGGAACAGCCACACACATGGCGATAATAGTAATCATGAAAGTACCAGCAAAGATGGGTATAGAACCAAACATACCTTGGGTATTTCCTTCTGTAGCATCATCGGGGGCCCAATGTGTGCCAGTCAGGAAATCCCATACGCTTACAATGTGAAAAAATTGCATAGCTTCAAAAATGATAGCTAGAACAATGCCAATGGTGGTTAAAATTGAAATAGATGCAGCTAAAACCAGTGAAACACGAATAACCTTTTCAACACCTTCGCGAGCTTTTGTTTCAGGTTTGATTTGTTTAAGGCCTTGCCAAGTACCCCAAAGCGTTAACAAGATAGTGCTAGGGATTAAAAATGATGTACTTACATCATACAAGTGTAATAAGTGTAAGGTGGATGAAAAGAAGAATAGGCATAATGCAGGTACGGTCATCCAAATCATAGCAAACCATGCATAATAGGCAGGTAACGAATGCCAATATGAATGAATGGCTTTCTTTTTCACATGTTGCAGGATAAAAAAGCCACTGATGACTGCCATGAAAGACAGAATCAAAATACTATTTACCATGAAATCAAATATGTCCAAAATAACACCTACTATTTGTGATTTTCACTTCGCTACGAAGGCTAACGTACCATAAAAAAAGTACCACCTGAAAATTCATCAAATGGTACTTTTATACGATTAAACGATTGAAGTTTGGTAGATTATTTCAAGTCAGCCAAAGTTAGTTTTTTGTGTGTGGAAGTATCATGACGTGCTTTCTCACGACGTGCTTCTGGCAATGCAATCAAACCAATATCAGTTAGGTTGCCGTCTTCACCAATCATATCTTCACTTACGAAAAGGTTGATATATTCTTGCATACCTTTTACTTTATTTAAGTGGTCGTTTTTGATGTAGAATTGCAAAGAACGAGACACAGGGTACTTACCAGAAGAAATTGCAGATGGTTTAGGTTGAACGCCTTCAATACTTGCCGCAGCGATACGGTCAGAGTTTTCTTCTAAGTATGAATAACCAAAGATTCCGAATGCATCTTTATCTTTAATCAATTTTTGTACGATTAGATTATCGTTTTCACCCGATGGAACATATACACCGTCAGTACGGATGGTTTTGTATTTTTTATACTTTTTGTTTTTCTTTTTGTCTGCTTTGTACAGTTTAGTATAAACATCCATGTGTTTGGTTAGGTGTTTCATCACCAAATCTTGGAATGCATCACGTGTGCCTGAAGATGTTGGTGGGCCATAAAAAGTAATTTTACGGTGAGGTAAAGATGCATCAACTTCATTCCAGTAATGGTATGGGTTAGCAATCAATGCAGTACCCGCTTTATTAGGCACTTCAGCAGCTACAGCCAACAAAATTTGTTTGCGTGTAAGACTGATTGGTGTGGTTGATTTAGATTGTGCAATAGCAATGCCATCAAAACCAATCACTACTTCTGTAATGTCAGTAACGC
>JALUWH010000089.1 GCA_027019685.1 Ghiorsea sp.
TGATTATCAAGAAGTAATTGAGGTAGAGATGAGTAAACATAAGTTAACCCAACTTAAAGCGTTGGAAGCAGAATCCATTCACATTATCCGTGAAGTGGTGGCTGAGTTTCGTAATCCAGTAATGTTGTATTCGGTGGGTAAAGATTCATCAGTGTTGGTACATTTGGCACGTAAAGCATTTTATCCAGCACCTTTGCCATTTTCATTATTGCATGTAGATACAGGTTTTAAATTTCAGGAAATGTATGAATTTCGTGATAATTTTTGTGAAGAAATTGGCGCTGATTTAATCGTGCGTCGCAATGAAGATGCGATTGCCAAAGGCATGAATCCTAAAGAGTTTGGTGTGGCGAGATGTTGTGGCGCATTGAAAACAGGTGCATTATTAGATGCCTTGGAAGAAGGTGGTTATGATGCCGCTTTTGGTGGCGCACGCCGTGATGAAGAAAAGTCACGAGCCAAAGAGCGTGTATTTTCTATGCGTGATGAATTTGGGCAGTGGGATCCGAAAAGCCAGCGTCCAGAATTGTGGAATATTTATAATGGACGCATTCATGATGGTGAGTCGGTGCGTGTGTTTCCGATTTCCAACTGGACAGAAATGGATATTTGGTCATACATTCGTGAAGAGAATATCCCTATTGTTCCTTTATATTTCGCAAAAGAACGCCCTATGATTGAGCGTGGTGAGATGTTAATTCCTTATTATGAGGAAAATAAGGATCAATATTTGGAAGGCGAAGAGCCTAAAATGGTAATGAGCCGCTTCCGTACTTTGGGTTGCAGCCCTTGCACAGGTGCTGTGCGTTCGGATGCTACGAATATGGATGAAATTGTGATTGAAGCAGCGGCATCGCGCCGCTCTGAGCGAGAAACACGCATCATTGATCATGGTTCTAACAGTATGGAAGACAAGAAAAAAGAAGGTTACTTCTAATAAAATAATGTATATCACTCCTCATGTATCCAATAGCAGCATCAAATATGCTCATGTGCAAAAGCACATTGCGCCTAGTTTCTTTGCTCTTGAACACATGCGAAGCAATTTAAATCATTTTTATGAATTAAAAGGGTAAAAAAATGACAAAAGCAAATTTTGACATCGTAAAAGAAATTGAACTGTTGCGTTTGGTGACAGTAGGTAGTGTGGATGATGGTAAATCGACTTTAATTGGTCGTTTATTGATTGATACCAAAGGTGCGTTTGAAGATCAATTGATGGCTGTGCGTAAGAAAAAGGGTACAACGACCATTTCTTCGGCTGCAGAAATTGATTTGGCAATGTTAACCGACGGGCTTTCTGCAGAGCGTGAACAGGGTATTACCATTGATGTGGCATACCGTTACTTTGCGACACCAAAACGTAAGTTCATCATGGCAGACTGCCCAGGGCATGAGCAATACACACGCAATATGGTGACAGGTTCATCTACTGCCAATGCAGCAATTATTTTGATTGATGCAAGGCATGGCGTGTTAGCGCAAACCAAACGACATACACATATTTTAGGTTTACTGGGTATTCCGCACTTAATTGTGGCGGTGAATAAAATGGACTTGGTGGATTATGACCAAGCAACGTTTGAAAAAATTCGTGAAGAAATGGATGAATATTGTGCCAAACAAGGCATTAAAGATTTGATTTGTACACCCATGTCAGCATTGACTGGTGATATGGTGACTATTCGTGGTAATCATATGGACTGGTATGAGGGTAACACACTGCTTGAGACTTTAGAGTCTTTGTCTGTGTTGGATGACTTGGATGAAAAACCATTCCGTTTACCTGTTCAGTTGGTTAACCGACCACAAACAGAAGACTTGCCTGATTACCGTGGTTTTATGGGTACGATTGCTTCGGGTACGGTTAAAGTTGGTGATGCTATTAGCGTGGTACCATCAGGTAAAACATCAACGGTTAAAGAAATCGTGACCTTTGATGGTAATCTCGAAGAAGCATTTGCACCGCAAAGCATTACACTTACGCTGAATGATAATATCGATATTTCACGCGGTGATATGCTGGTGCACACGGGTGAGGAAACCACAGGTGAGAAGTCATTAACAGCTAATGTCTGTTGGATTGGTGACGAACCCCTTGAAAAGCGTAAGAAATATATCATTAAACATACCACCCGTCAGGTGAAAGCATTGGTGGATAGCGTTGATTTCAAACGTGAAATTCATACGCTTGAAAAAGAAGATGCAGATAGTTTGGCGATGAATGAAATTGGTCAGATTACATTCAAGTTGCAACAGCCCTTAAACTGTGATTCGTATCAAGATAATAGGGCTACGGGTTCATTTATTATCATTGATTCCTTCACCAATAACACCGTCGGTGCAGGCATGATAGTCTAATTGGTTTATCTCACTGCTACTTTGTTCCAGTACTGCGTTAAAAGTGCTCACTTACAAGTTGTAAGCTGCGCGCTTTTGCCTTGTACGGAAACAAACTTTCAGTAAGCTAAATCCAATTAAAGTCTTGTTGATTGTAGCCTAGAGGTTTATTGTCATGAGTTTTAACGAAGACACATTCTCTTTTTTACGGCGGCTAGCGGAAAACAATAATCGCGACTGGTTTCATGAACATAAAGATGAATATGAGGCTTGCGTACGTGAGCCTGCATTTTCATTTATTGAAGAAGTAAAACCGCAACTTGAGAAGTTATCACCACATTTTATGGCAAAAGCAAGTAAAATGGGTGGTTCATTGATGCGGGTGTACCGTGATGTACGGTTTTCTAAAAATAAAACACCCTACAAAACAAATATTGGTATTCAGTTCCGTCATGAGCAGGGCAAAGATGTGCATGCGCCAGGGTTTTATGTGCATATTGAGCCAA
>JALUWH010000090.1 GCA_027019685.1 Ghiorsea sp.
AAATGTGACTAGCCAGTCGGGATAATAACAAATAAAACCAGATACAATCCATGTGCTAATCACAGCTTCCATGCCGCCCATTAACGCTAAAACCAAGGTGAAGTCTTGGTAAACTTGGAAAGATGGGTAGTCTGTCCAAAGTAGTAAGCAGGCTGTAAGTACGGCATCTACTGCGCACATACACAACAAATCACCAAACCCGACCTTGGCGAAATAAACAGGCACAATGCGTGGGAATTTATAATAGAATAAAAGGTGAATGCTTGATGCAATCACCACGGGCAGTAAAACAGATGTGGTAATATTAAAACCAAGCGTTGAAACATCGCCCATACCTTTGGCAACAAGCAAAAAGACATGGATAGAGGATAAAACCACAATCGCTGTCCAAGGGCCAACCATCATCACCGTCAGCATCACACCCAACCAATGCATCCCCATGCCAGGTTTTATGTCTGATTGTAGCATATACAAAGCAGATAAAGCCATGAAAATAAAGGCAACCTGCAAACCTTCAGACCAACCTGACCAAAAGCGAGTTTCCGTACGCCAAATGGCAATCAATATCACGGGGACTGCAATGAGATTGCATATCATCAAGATATAATCGGGATAAAGGCCTGCGGGGATATGCATGATTTACATCAAATATTGTCTACTGAAGTGCAGCTTTCACTTCGGTAGAGACTTTGCTCATGTCAGCCTTGCCTTGCGCTTTGGGTCGGACAATGCCCATCACTTTGCCCATATCCTTCATCGAAGTTGCACCCGCTTCTGCAACAGCATCTACAACCAGTTGTTTGATTTCAGCATCATTCATTTGTTCAGGCAAATAAATTTCTAATACTTTAATTTCGGCTTCTTCTTTTTCAGCCAGCTCGGGGCGGTCTGCTTCAAGGTATTGGGTTGCTGAGTCTTTGCGTTGTTTGATAAGTTTGCCGATGACAGCAAGTGTTTCCGTGTTTTCCAAAGCTTTGCCCAATTCAATCTCTTTATCTTTAATCGCAGCTCTAAGCATGCGAATAACACCGAGTGCCACTTTATCTTTTGCTTTCATGGCAGTTTTCATGTCGTCTGTAATTTGTTGAATCAGCATAGTTTAACACCTTTAATGTAGTTTAGGGCAGAGATATTAGAGGTGTTGTCTATCCATGCAAGCAAAACGCTATTTTTTCATAAATATTAAGCTTAAAATTGATGTGAGTTTTTTTTAATGTAATATTTAACTTGATGTGGCTATGCTACGCCACCATGAAATTTTATCATCATACACTCAAACCCATTCTAAATCGTGTTGGCTCTATGCCCGTTGCGATTCTACTTCTATTATTGCTGTCCGTCGCTTCCGTGATTGGCACAGTATTACAACAAAACCAAGACCAAGCTGATTATTTGCATCAGTTTGGGCCAACATGGTATTGGACATTCCGCGCTTTAGGTCTGTTTGATATGTATCATACATGGTGGTTCATGAGTATTCTTGGTTTGTTGATGTTCTCACTTGCTGCATGTTTACTGCGCAATACGCCGCGATTCTTACAAGAAATGAAAAATCGTAAAGGCACAATGAATGAAAATGCACGTAAACATATTGAGCAGAAGTTTGATTTAACCTTTGATGATAAAGAAAAAGCTATATCAAGCATCAAAACTTCACTACCCGATTGGAAGTGGATGGAGACCAAAGTGGGAAATGTACTTTGGCTTCGTGGCGATAAAGGGCGTTTCCATAAATGGGGGTATATTACTGTACATTCCGCGATGCTGGTTATTTTAATTGGCGGTTGGCTGAGTGTTCAATTTGGGTTCCGTGGTAATATGGCAGTGCCTGAAGGCGGTAAAGAAAGTGAAATTTCTTTCCTTAAAGGCACAACTACAGATTATTTAAAAATGCCATTTGAAATACGTTGTGATGACTTCACGGTAAACTTTTTCTCTACAGGTGCACCGTCAGAGTTTCGCAGCACTTTAACTATCATTGATGATGGTAAAGAAGTGATGACCAAAGATATTATTGTGAATGAACCGCTGTCGTATAAGGGTGTTCGTATTTACCAAGCATCTTTTGGTGATGGTGGATCAATGGTCACACTAAAGCTTCATCGCTTAAACAAAAAAGGTAATGTTGATATAGCCAAGGCTAGAGTTTACACCAAGTTTAATGATCCCTATTCTGATGTAAGTTTGGAACTAAAAGATTTCCGACCGTATAATATTGAAAATATGGCAGACCCAGGGAAACCCAAACACTTTAAGGATATGGGGCCAGCTGTAGATTTTGTAATTCGTGGTGAAGGTTTGACACCAGTGTTGGTGCGCAGTTTTATGAACCCCTTTATTATCAATGGTAAGAACCAAGGTTCTTATATGATGATTTCAACAACGGGTGATGCACGTGATTTTGAAACATATTTGCTGGGGCTGGATTTCTCAGAGCCCAAGGAATGGCAGTTGTTTCAAGCATTTGTACACAGTTTACCAACAGAACAAGGCGCAACAAAAGAAGATAACTTGAATGCATTCCGCGCAGCTTTGGATGAAGTTTATCCTGATGGAAGACCGAGTGATTTACCGATGTTGGGCAATCGTGTTCTTCAAGCGTTGAAGGTGCTACCTGATATGCCTTGGCCATTTGTGCCAGTATTGGAAGATTATGATCAAACGTATTATACAGGTTTACAACTTGCGAAAGACCCAGGCATGAATGTGGTCTGGATTGGTAGTGCGTTGCTTGTTGGTGGCTTGTGTATTATGTTCTATGTTGCGCACCGTAAAGTATGGGTGAAAATCCAAGAGCAAGAAAACGGTCAAGTTAAGGTAGAAGTTACTGGTTTGAGTAACCGCAACCCTGTTGCTTTTGAACAAGAGTTTGAAGATTTAGAGAAGCAAATTAAAACCGCGTATGATCAAGGAGTGAAAGTATGACAGCGATAACAGCAGATAAAGTTAGCTTTACCAGTTCGATGTATAAAGGGCGGATTGCCCATGTGCGCAACTGGGCTTACTTGGGTTTACTGGCAGGTCTGGCAGCGATGGCCATGTTTGCAGGCGATGGTTACGTGCAAGACAACTTTGTATTCCAAATGTTTAGCCTTGAAGGTGTGAAGTGGATGGCTGGTGGTGCTGTTATTGGTATGGGGTATGCATTTACAACATCAGAATCGAAGTTTCGTGCATTTCGTTTTTCTGAAATTTTAGTACCATGGTTAGATGGTGCAGTGTTGATGGTGGCATTGATGGGGTTATACACCTTATTTGAACCAGCGGAAGCTATGATTACCTATGAAGACCAGTCCAACTTATTCTCAGGTCGCGTGGTAATGACCATGAATATTGCACTATTGTTTTCAGCTCTTTGTTATATTGCTTACCTTTTTGCACCGGATTCATTCATTGGCAAACTGGGTACAGCAACAGCTTGGATTGGTGTGTATGCAGGTGGTTCTGCATTATTATTGCGCTGGTATGAATCATATTTATTGATGGGTGGTGATATTGGTCATGCACCTGTGTCAAACTTGTATGAAGTGTTCATTTTATTATTTTGTGTGATTTGTGTGATTTATTTAACGCTTGAAAGCCGCCATAATGCACGTGGTCTTGGTGCATTTGTGTTACCGATTGTGGCAGCAGGCATTTTCTTCTCTATCTGGTTGGAGTCAATTGGACAATCTGACATTAAACCACTTGTACCAGCATTACAGTCTTATTGGATGAAAATTCATGTGCCGCTAAACTTTATTGGTTATGGCTCATTTGCAGTGGCTTGTGCTGCAGGCATGGCTTGGTTGTTCCGTAACCGTTTGGAACAAGGCGGTTCTCAATCACGATTGTTATCGGTGTTCCCATCATTAAAACAATTGGATAACCTAGCTTATAAAGCTGTTGCGATTGGGTTCCCAGCGTTTACTTTGGCAACTATTCTTGGTGCAGCGTGGGCTGCAGAAGCTTGGGGTGGTTATTGGTCTTGGGACCCTAAAGAAACTTGGGCATTGATTGTATGGCTTGTGTATGGCGCATATTTACATGCTAGGTTCTCGCATGGTTTGCAGGGCAAAACATTGGCATGGTGGGCTGTGTTAGGTTTCTTGGTGACTATTTTCTGTTTCGTGGGTGTAAACATGTATTTGTCGGGCTTACATTCATACGGTCAGCTTACCTGATTTAAACTGCTTTTTTCTATGTCGCTGTTTTCTAAACCTATCTTAGCTTTGGATACAGCGGCGGGTGCTTCAGTGTGTTTATTATTACCAGATGGGGAAAGTGTATCTGCGAGCATGAACACACCACGTGCGCATTCGCGTGAGTTACTGCCGTTGCTAGAGCAAGTAGTGAAACAGCAGGGGTTGCAGTGGCAGGATATGGGCGCGTTTGCTGTTGGCACAGGGCCAGGCTCTTTTACTGGTTTAAGGGTTGCATGCGCAACCATTGCAGGCATGAATGCATCATTGCACAAACCGGTGTATACACTGTCTTCTTTAGCGATTACGGCACAGCAAGCTATGGTAGAAGATGAGCTGTGGGCAATTGAAGATGCGCGTTCTGGGCTGGTTTATGCAGCAAAGTTTTCAGCAGACACATGTATTGTAGAACCACAATGTTTAACATGGGAAGCATTCTTAAAACTTCCAACTGCGCAATATATTGCTTTATCAGAGATTACGTTTGATTTACCTGGCTGGGAGGCTTTACCTTTACAGCAAACGCGTGAACAAGCATTGGTAGCACAAGTGCGCAAGCTTCAACCCGATATGACATATAAAATGTGGGTTGAGCCTTTATACTTACAACCTTCGCAAGCGGAGAAAAATTTAGTATGAGCCAACCATTACGCGTTCTTTTTGTTTGTTTAGGAAATATTTGTCGCTCACCATTGGCAGAAGTAGTGGTCAAATCTGTTGCTCAAGAGCAAGGGTTATTGGATCAGTTTCATTTTGAATCGGCAGGTACTGGTGATTGGCATGTGGGTAAAGGTGCAGACCCTCGCTCGGCAAGCAAAGCTTTGGAAAAAGGTTTAAGTCTAGAAAAGCATCAAGCCCAACAAATTACAGCAAGCAATATTGGTGATTGGGATATATTTGTGGCTATGGATAGCGAAAACCAACGCAATTTGATTGCGATGGGGGCAAAACCTGAACAAGTGGTGATGATGCGAGCTTTTGAAGGTGCATCACAAGCCCCCGATGTGCCAGACCCTTATTATGGTGGTGCTTCAGGTTTTGAAGATGCATACCAAATGCTCATATTGAATGCGCAAGGTCTGCTTCAATACTTACAACAATTTAAACAACAAAACTCATGTTAGGCCAATTACATACACGTTTGCGTATGATACCCGAGTGGCTACGTAGCCATGATACACTGTATTTGGGTCTTTGGTCTTTGGTTGTTGGTGTGCTTGCTGGTTATGCTGCATTATTAGTGCGTTTTGGCATTGAGTGGGTGAGTCGAATCTGGACAGGTGAATCCTCATGGTCTGAAGGTTTGCACGATATTCACTGGTCTGTTTTTATTCTTGCTCCATCGATTGCAGGTTTGATTGTAGGGTGGATCAATAACCGTTGGTTACCTGTGACGGAAGAACGGGTGATTCCTGGTGTGATTGAAGCATTGGCAGAGCGTGGTGGTAAAATATCATTTCGTAAGAGTAGTGGTGAATTTGTTGCCAATATTTTGTCTGTGGGTAGTGGTGCATCTATGGGGCGTGAAGCACCGACGGTAGCACTTGGCGCAGCTTTATCTTCATTACTTGGGCAATGGTTAAATTTATCAGAAAAACAAATACGTACGCTTATTGGTTGTGGTGTGGCAGGTGGTATCGCAGCATCTTTTAATGCGCCGATTGCAGGGGTGTTGTTTGCACTAGAAGTTATTTTAGCGGATTATGCCATTGCCACATTTACACCTATTGTGATGTCAGCAGTAATTGCCACGGTGATTACCCGCTCCGAACTGGGAAATTTCCCGATGTTCACCATTCCAGAATTTAGGCTTGTTTCATCTTGGGAAATCCCTGCGTATATTGGTTTAGGTATCTTTTGTGGTTTGTTGGCAACGCTGATTGTAAAAGGTGTACCTACTGCACGACATATGTATGAACGTTATATTTCTTTTCCGATTGCGCGACCTGCTGTGGCAGGTTTGTTGTTAGGTTTATGTGCATTGGTGATTCCAGAAATTATGTCCATTGGTTATGGCACGGTAGATGGCATTCTCTTAGAAAATGTGGAAACCAATATGGTTGGTCAGCATTTACCTCTGATACTGTTTTTAAGCATTTTGTTAGTGATGAAGTTGATTGTTAGCATTATTTGTTCTGGTGGTAAATTTGGTGGTGGTATGATTGGTCCATCGGTGTTTATTGGGGCAACAGCAGGTGCACTGTATGGTGGGCTTGTACATGGTATGTTCCCTACATGGACAGAATCATATGGTGCATACGCATTGGTGGCTTGTGGTGCAATGGTGGCAGCGACGATTCAAGCACCGATGAGCTCTATTTTGATGATTTTTGAGTTGTCCAATGATTATCATATTATGGTGCCATTGATGACAGCATGTGTGGTTGCCGCACTGACCAAACGTGCCTTTGGTAGTGATTCTATTTTAACAGAAGTGTTATCGGAAAAAGGTGTGAACACCGAATGGTCACTTGAGCGATCATGGATGCGTGCAGTTCCTGTATCCCGATTACCGTGGCGTTCTGTGCCATCAGTGCATGTATCTGATAAACTGGAAGTTCTGAAAAAAGTATATATTTCATCGGGTAAAGGTTGTGTGATTGTGACCAATGATGAAGGAGAAATGGTGGGTATGGTCACCTTTTTCGATTTACAAAAATGGCTGCTTGATTCCTCACTCGATCAAGTGGTAGTGGCTGAAGAGGTCGCCAATAAAAATGTGATTGGTCTATCAGAAAATGATAGCTTGTTGGATGCTATTGATATTTTAGACCGTGCTGCTTTTGAACAAATGCCTGTGACTGAGGCAGATAACCCCAAAAGAGTTTTAGGCATTGTATCCCGCAATGCCGTGTTCTCTACGTATCATAAATTGATTGTAAAACATGGTGAAGATCATGCAGCCAAGAGTTGGTAATTGAGTTTAAACACAGCGCAACAAGCCGCAGTTGAAGCAGAAGATGGCCCTCAGCTTATTTTGGCAGGGGCTGGTTCTGGGAAAACACGTACTGTAGTGCACCGCATTGGGCATTTGATTGCTAACCGTGGTTATGCGCCACATCGGATTTTAGCGGTTACTTTCACCAACAAAGCAGCCAAAGAATTACAGCAACGGTTATCTGACTTGATTGGTGATGGCGGCGGGGGTGTTATTTCAGGTACATTTCACTCGATTTCACTACGTTTTTTAAGAAGTTATGCTGATGTGCTGGGTTACCCCAAAAGTTTTCAGGTGATTGATAGTGATGACCAAAAGACGTTGATAAAGCGTATTCTTAAAGTACGAAATATTCCTTCGGATAGGTTGCACCCTTCGTTTTTGAGTAGCTGGATTGAGCAACAGAAAAATGCGGGTTATCTGCCAGAGCAAGCTGAGTCTATGTTGTGGAGTGGTTTAGATCTTAAAGATTTATATATTGCTTATCAAGATGAGCTTAAAACACTTGAGCGCATGGATTTCTCAGATTTAATTCTGAATTGTGTGGTATTACTTAGAGACTATAAAGATGTGGCGACTGCCATGTTTACCCGCTTTGACCATATTCTGGTCGATGAATATCAAGATACCAACCCCTTGCAACATGAATGGTTGTGCCTGCTTGCGCAAGAACATCAAAATCTTACTGTGGTTGGTGATGATGATCAGTCTATTTATGGTTGGCGTGGGGCTGATGTACGACATATATTGGATTTTGAGCGGGTATGGCACAACGCAAAAGTGCATAGGTTAGAAGAAAATTACCGTTCCACAGAAGCTATACTCAAGCTTGCTAACGCAATTATCAGTCATAACGAAGATAGGCATGCCAAAACACTTCATGCAACACGAGAAGGCGGTTTAACACCTGAATTTCACGTATGTGTGGATGAGTATGCAGAAGCACGGCATATGGCAAAATTGTTTAATGCGCGTTATGCCAATGTACTGTGGTCAAAGATGGCAGTGTTGTATCGTTCCAATCGGCAATCCTTAGCCATTGAGCAGATATTTCGAGAGGAAGATATTCCATACCGTATCATTGGTGGTTTAAGCTTTTTTGCACGCATGGAAATCAAAGATGCTTTGGCATTTTGGGCAATTCTTAATGATTGTGCTGATAGCATGCATGTGTTGCGTATTTGCAACAAACCCAAACGAGGTGTTGGTGCAAAGGGTCAGGAAACGATTGCCGCTTTGCTCAGCGCAAGTGGTTTAAGGGTGGCAGACTGGGTAGAGCATATGCTGCAAGCCACATCTATGCCTGCGCCCATGAAGAAGCTGCTTCCTTTATTGCAGTTGATACATGATATAAAAGCAGAAAGCGAAGATATGCCCGATAAAGGGCTGATGTTATTGTTAGAGAAATCGGGGTATTTAGACAGCCTTAAAGCACTGGGTGATGTGGAAGGTGAGTCGCGTTTGGAAAACATCAAAACGCTGCAAAATTATATCGAATTATCTTTGGTATCAGGCATTACACCGATTGAGTTTATGGATAGGGCAGCACTGATGGTCAGTGGTGAAGAAGATAATGATGATAAAGATGCGGTGAACCTGATGAGCTTACACCGCGCCAAAGGCTTGGAGTTTGATACCGTAGTTTTGGCAGGTGTGGAAGATGGTATGTTACCACATCAAAGGTCGTTGGATGAAGGTGAAGCTGGTATTGCGGAAGAGCGTAGGCTTTTGTATGTAGGGGTGACACGGGCGGAAAATATTTTACACCTCACTTCAGCAAGGTTGAGGCGTATTTTTGGTGATATGACTTACCCTATGCCAAGTCGTTTTATTGCAGATTTGGATGATGATGTGTTGTTTAAATCTGAAAAAGTACAGCAACCAACAATGTTTAAACAAGCGCAAGCTGCTTCATCTGTTCAGGGTATTGCCGTGGGTGCTTATGTGAATCATCCCAGCTTTGGTGATGGTTTGATTGTGGATTTAGAGGGTGATGGTGATGCAGTGCGTGTAGCTATTGAGTTTGATGCAGTGGGTTTAAAACGGCTGATGCTTAAGTATGCAGCCCTGACGGTGTTGTGATTTAGACTTTCTGTCTTACAATGCGCATTTAAAGTGTTTTAGGAGAATATGATGGATCTTAGTAAAATCCCAGCAGGTAAAGATACACCCGAAGAAGTGAATGTGGTCATTGAAGTACCACAACATGCCGATCCTATTAAATATGAGTTGGATAAAGATTCAGGTGCGGTATTTGTTGACCGCTTTATGCACACAGCGATGCATTACCCATGCAACTATGGTTTTGTACCCAACACATTGTCGGAAGATGGTGACCCAGTTGATGTATTAGTCGTTGCTGAATTTGCCTTGGTTCCTGGCTCTGTGATTGCATGTCGCCCTGTAGCTGTATTACAAATGGAAGATGAAGCGGGCATGGATGCTAAAGTACTGGCAGTGCCGATTACCAAATTAACGCCTGTTTACGAAGATGTGAATGGCCCAGAAGGTTTACCTAAGTTTTTGCTTGATCAAATCGAACATTTCTTTGAGCATTATAAAGACTTAGAGCCAAACAAATGGGTGAAAGTTACAGGTTGGGCAGATGCTGCGGCAGCCAAAAAAGAAATTATGGATTCAATTGCGCGTTATAACGATTAATTGATGTGCATTCTGTAAACCAAGGCTCTGCAATAAGCGGAGCCTTTTTTATTTGCAGTGACCTAATACTGTTAAGCTGTTATCTTGTGGCAGCAACATGAATTTTGAAATTGGTAAAAGCGAAAATATATGACACATAAACCGCTAGATTCTTCATCTTCCTTTCCCGCCTTAGGCGGTCAAAGTTCAGTACCAGACCCATGCGTGTTTGTCATTTTTGGTGCCTCGGGTGATTTAACCAAACGCTTATTAATTCCGTCCCTGTTTAATTTATATATGGATGGCTTGTTGCCTGATAACTTTGCGGTTTTAGGTTTATCGAGAGACTATTTTAGCGCGGAGTCTTTTCGTAAGAAAATGAGCGAAGATATTCGTGAACATTCACGAAGAGAATCTTTTGATGATAAGCGTTGGCAAACATTTTGCGATAATATTCATTACCTGCAAGGTAAGTTTGATGACCCTGAAACATTTCAAAATCTCAATCAATTTCTTAACGCATTTAATGGCCGTCATAATACTCAAGAAAATGTGTTGTTTTATATGGCGACACCGCCATCCATTGCAGCCATGGTTTCTGAGGGGTTGGATGCCGTCAAACTGAACCAAGAAACTAAAGGCTGGCGCAGAATTATTGTTGAGAAACCATTCGGAACAGACCTTGCTTCTGCTAAGAAGCTAAACAAAATCTTATTATCCTATTGGAAAGAAAGCCAAATTTATCGTATTGATCATTACCTTGGCAAAGAAGCAGTACAGAACTTAGTCGCATTCCGTTTTGCCAATGGCATGTTTGAGCCTTTATGGAACCACACCCATATTGATCACATCCAAATCACTGCCAATGAGCAAGTTGGTGTGGAATGGCGTGGTGGTTATTATGATAATGCGGGTGTTGTTCGCGACATGGTTCAAAATCATTTGTTTCAAATGATGGCATATTTGTGCATGGAACCACCCACATCTTTTGATGCTGAAGCTATTCGCAATGAAAAGCATAAACTTTTGAATACAGTACGTATTTTAAAGCATGAAGAAGTGCAAACTCATGCGGTGCGTGGTCAATACGATGCAGGGTTTAATCCTGATGGAACGCCTGCCAAAGCTTACCGTGATGAGCCGCACGTTGCCCCTGACTCTAATACAGAAACCTTTGCTGCTATTAAACTTCGCATTGATAACTGGCGCTGGGATGGTGTGCCTGTGTATTTACGTTCAGGTAAAGGTATGAGCCGAAAATCCACGGAAATTGTGGTGCAATTTAAGCAAGCACCTGATTTTACTTTTAGAGGTACGCCTGCTGCAGAACAACTTGAAGCCAACCAACTCATTTTCCGTATTCAACCCAAAGAAGGCATTGAACTGCATTTCTTAGCCAAGCGCCCTGGCCCATCCATGAACTTGCGCAATGTGAATATGCGCTTTGAATATGATGAAGCCTTTGTCGCCCAACCAGGAACAGGTTATGAAACCATGCTTTATGACTGCATGCGTGGTGATGCATCTTTATTTTCTCGTTCAGACTTGGTGGAAACATCTTGGAAAATTGTACAGCCTATTTTGGATGTATGGGGTAGAGAAAAAGATGAAACATTGCCCAACTATCCCTTTGGTTCTTGGGGGCCTAAAGCATCATTTAGCTTATTATCACCACGCGATAAACGCCGCTGGCCAACCCGCTCATCCAAGTTGGCTTTAAGAAAAATACCTATGTTTGAAGGTAGTGATGAAGCCATGCTAAGTGCATTTTCATCTATGCTTAAATCGGTTGTTTTCGATGCAGGTGACCAAATTGTTAATGCTGAAAGTGAAGGGCACGAACTGTTTATTATTCGCATTGGCACAGTAGAAATTCGCAATGAAAAAAATAAAGTTTTAAAAACACTGCAGCAAGATGATATTTTTGGTGAGCTAAGCTTATTAAGTAGTGCTGAGCAACTCACTGCCAATGCTTATGCCAAAACCTATTGCGCGTTATACACCATGAGTAAACGTGATTTCTGTCGTGTGTTAACAGATAATCCATTGTTTGCAGAATCCATGAAAAAAATTGCCAAAGAACGCTACGATATTCTTATCGATGCCCAAGATTGGGTGGATTCTGCCGCAGTAAACACAGAAGGAGCTTAACGATGAAATTAGCAATGATTGGACTTGGTCGCATGGGCGGCAATATGGTCAAGCGTTTGATGCAAGGTGAGCATGAAGTGGTGGCGTATGATGTAGATACTGCGCCTGGCAAAGCTTTAGAAGCTGAGTTTGACCGCGTACAAGCTGCATCTGATTTAACAGATGTGATTGCCAAGCTGCCAAGCCCTCGCGTGCTTTGGGTGATGGTGCCGCATGAATATGTGGATGACACGATTAGCAACTTGCTTGAAGCAGGTGTGCAAGCCGGTGATTTGATTATTGATGGTGGTAACTCCAACTACAAAGAAGGGCAACGCCGTGGTGCTGAATTGGCTGAAAAAGGCATTTTGTTTGCCGACTGTGGCACATCAGGTGGCGTTTGGGGTTTGCAGAACGGTTATTCATTGATGATTGGTGGCGAAAAACAAGCCATTGATTTGATTGCACCCGCTTTAACCACGCTAGCTTCTGATGATGGCAAAGGCTGGGGCCATATGGGGCCAATCGGTTCGGGTCATTTCGTGAAAATGGTTCATAACGGCATTGAATACGGCATGATGCAAGCCTTTGCAGAGGGTTATGACATCATGAAAGCCAAAGAAGAATTTGATTTGGATATGCACCAAATTTCACGTGTTTGGCAGCATGGTTCGGTGGTCAGTTCATGGCTATTGGATTTAACAGGTGATGCACTTGAGCAAGATGTAGAGTTATCCTCATTATCCGATTGGATGGATGATTCGGGCGAAGGTCGCTGGACAGTGAATGAATCTATTGATTTGGGTGTTCCTGCGCCAGTGCTTACTTTGGCATTGCAAATGCGTTTTAGAAGTCGCCAAAAAGATGCGTATGCAGGTAAAATCGTCAATGCTCAACGCGCTGGTTTTGGCGGGCATAAAATCAAACCTGCTAAGAAATAAGTAACCCCCATGTTTTTCGAGCCAAACCAATTGCAACGCTTTGAAAATGGTGAACAAGCCGCACAATTTGTCGCCGATGAAGTTGTAACAGCTTGCGCACAAGCTATTGCGGAACGCGGTGTATTTCATTGGGTATTGGCAGGCGGTAGTACGCCAGAGTTATGCTATCGCTTATTAAGAAATGCCGATATGGATTGGTCTAAAGTGCATGTGTGGTTTGGTGATGAGCGTGCCTTACCCAAAGGCGATACCGATAGAAATGAAACCATGGCACGAAACGCTTTGTTAGACTTCGTAGCTATCCCTGATACCAACATTCATAGCATTGATTTCAGCAACGGCACACAAGCCGCCGCATCATCTTATGTTCAAGAGATTGAAGGCATTGATAGCTTTGATTTGGTGATGCTAGGCATGGGCGAAGATGGGCATACAGCAAGCTTATTTCCCAATCATGATACGCTACAAAGCAATGAGTTAGCCGTGGCAGAATTTGATTCGCCCAAACCCCCATCCGAGCGGGTGAGCATGAGTTTTAAAGCCCTCAATAATCATAAAGCATGTTATATTCTAGCTACAGGTGCATCAAAAAAAGATATTCTACAAGACATCACTAACGGTACTGATTTACCAGTCACCCACATAGAAAATGCGATATGGGTCGTTGATAACGCTGCTTGGTATATTTGAGCCACAGATTACGCACAGTTTTTTCACCACGAAGGACACGAAGAAAAAGAAGCAACACAAAAGTCATACCGCAGGGTATATCCCCTGCTATAGCTTTGCCAAAATAAGCCGCTAAAAAAGGGATAAAGCAAAATGTTCTAATTTTGCGCCCGTTTTAGATGATTATTTTGGAAGCACAAAGCTATATAGGGCAGTTTCTTTGGTTCGTTTCTTTTCTGAAAAAGAAATGAATAAAGGCTTACCTCCGTATCACACCCACACTGAGTCCAGCACTTTGCTCGAACTTAGTAATTGGAAAACCCTTATCGCAACCTGGACAGTCAAACCTACCAGACACTACATTTCCATCTTGTAGAGGATGAATTTCTTTTTTTACAACACAACTAGGGCATATATAGTACTCAAGACCTTGAGTAGTTTTATAAACAACTGCACCGCCCTCTGTCTTAACAAGTTCGTAACTACTAAGCTTCAATTCCCAAGCTTTCTCTTCTGAAAGTTGTTTTTTAAGTTTATTATTACTTTCTTGTAGCTTGAACAGCTCTTCCCTTAACTCAAATAATGTTTCTTGAGCAAGCCCTACCTGTTTTACTGCCTCATTTATTTTAGCGATTGATTCAGATTCACTCTTTAAATCTTCAAATGCAGAAAAAATATCTTTTGCACTTTTTAATCCATCATAAGCAAGCTTAATACTTCCAATATCCATAAAACCCTCTAATTTTTTAATTTAAAAATGACACAAGACAACGGTGGCAACGTTATACTAATCGAATGCGGTTGCTCCATCCAAGGCTGCTCACCGGAATGCACGCCACCAGCATTACCCATATTCGAACCGCCATATACTTCTGCATCAGTATTAATTAATTCTTTGTAGTGCCCTGCTTGCGGCACGCCCAATCTATAATGCTCACGCGGCACAGGTGTTAAATTCATTGCTACCACTACTTCACCGCCATGTTTATCTCTACGGATAAAGCTAAGCACCGATTGCGCTGTATCATTGCAATCTATCCACTGGAAACCCGCTCCATCAAAATCCACTTCATGCAAAGCAGGTTCTGATTTATACAGGTGGTTAATGTCGCGCATCATCAGCTGCAAACCACGGTGTGGCATAAAGTTCGATTGATCCCAAGCCAATGAACTATCAAAATCCCATTCTGGCCATTGCCCAAACTCTAAACCCATAAATTGCAATTTCTTACCAGGGTGGGCATACATATAAGCATACAATAGACGTTGGTTAGCAAACTTCTGCCAATCATCGCCTGGCATTTTTTCAGGCATAGAGCCTTTGCCATGCACCACTTCATCATGTGAGAAAGGTAGAATAAAGTTTTCAGTAAACGCATACACGGCGGAGAATGTCAGTGCATGATGATGGTGAGAGCGATTGATGGGGTCTTCTTCAAAATAAGACAGGGTATCATTCATCCAACCCATATTCCATTTCATGGTAAAGCCTAATCCGCCATCGTAAGTCGGCCGTGAAACTTTGGGGAATGAGGTGGACTCTTCTGCCATGGTTACAACCCCGGGAAAGCGCTCATGCACCAAGTGGTTGAATTGTTTGAGAAATGCAATGGCTTCAAGATTTTCTCGTCCGCCATCTTTATTGGGCAGCCACTCACCTTCTTCACGCGAATAATCAAGATACAACATCGATGCCACAGCATCCACCCGCAAGCCGTCGATATGGTACTCATCCAACCAGAATAATGCGGATGCAATCAAGAAATTGCGTACTTCATTGCGCCCAAAATTGAAGATGTATGTGCCCCAATCTTTATGCTCACCCAAGCGTGGGTCTTCATGTTCATACAATGGTGTGCCATCAAATCGCGCCAAACCATGTGCATCTTTCGGAAAATGGGCAGGCACCCAATCCAAGAACACACCCAACCCATGCTGATGACAATAATCGACAAAATAACGGAATTCGTCAGGCGAACCAAAGCGGCTGGTGGGCGCGAAATAACCCACAGTTTGATAGCCCCAAGAGCCATCATACGGGTATTCTGTCATCGGCATGAGTTCGATATGCGTGTAACCCATCCAATTGCAATATTC